>NZ_JAKSXU010000108.1:0-121930 GCF_022829325.1 Methylobacterium sp. J-092
AGCTTCGGCTGGATCGCCCGCTGCCGCAGGTTGGCTCGCGACCACGAGGCTACCCCGTCCTCTGCGCTCGCCTTCTTCGTCCTCGCCGCAGCCATGATCCTCGTCAGACGGATCGCCCGAGCTTTATGAAACAGGGTCTGATACGAACCATGATAAGCGAGTGCTATTTTCTGTTCGTCTCGACTTACAGCACATACATCAGTGAGAAAACGCCCCTGATTTACATCATAGTTTAACGCCGTCATGATCACCGCATCATCGACATCCTGATATTCATTGATGCCGTGCGGCGTGTGACCAACATTGAAACCGTTCGCCATTGACGCAAAATTACTACTATTCTCATACTCCTTGTTATCTTGCCAACAAAATTCCGATGAACCGAACGACGCCGTTGCTGCATCCACGAACATCGGCCGCAATTCAGGCACTTCTACCTGTGATGATTTTGACCAATTCCTTTCCGACGCATAGTAAAAGTCGATGAGATACCCGTTTTCATGGCATCCATAGCGCATCGCATTCATAAGGGATTGGTCCAGAACGAATTTCACGCCCTTCTGATCAAACCACTTGAATAGTATGGTATCTTCCATCTTCGCGCCAAGAATCGTCACAGATTGAAATCCTTGGAAGACCGAAGGATTCAGCATCGAGAAGCTCACAAGCTCACGGTCGTCTTTGCTTCCGTTTAGGAGTCCGCAATAGCTCCTTCTATCAACGTACGTGGTGTATTTTCGATCGTAGATACGCTTAGCAAGAGGATTAATCATATTGTAGAAAGCGTCTCCCTTCACGTTGTCGGCAATCTTACGAATCACCGATAAGTTGCTCGCTTTCAATTGAGCGTAGATCGATCCAATATCATCAACCATGAGGGCATCAGTGAACTCATGGTGCGTTTGGGGTATCTTGATGCTCGCCGGGATGAACGCTTGAGGAACTTCATCGCAAAATAAATGGAAGCGTTCTCGTCGCTCGAAGTATGGCAGCATCATATAAGCAGCCCAAGTGACGATGATGACGTGCGGCTTGTCATACGGGTACTTTAAGTGCTGGGTAATATTAGCAACGACATGGTTTCCGCACGTTCTTTGATTAAACACCTCGACGTGTATATGCGGGTAACGCTTTGCTAGTTCCGCCTGAGTTTCGAAGGCGAGGTTCATGGTAGGCTGAATTAGAATGATGGTTTCCCCGGCTTGGACTAACTCGTTGAAGCGGCCAATCAGAGCATAGGTCTTCCCTGCACCGGTTGGCGCGGGACAATAGTTGATGATAGTCACTGATAACATCCGTCAGAAAATACTCTCTAAGACAGCACCTACGAATTGCGATCTAAGACGAGTTTTGTTATATGTATTATACCACATACGATAGTCAGCCTTTGGGAAGGCTGACTATCGTAGTGATGGCGAAAATAGGACATGGCCGTCGCCCAAGCCCTATCGCCGACTTTGTTATACGCAGTGCGGTAACGAATGAATGCTGGTCGAGTTGCGTCATCTGCCGCAATGGTGCGTTGTAGCTAAGTTTCAAGCTATCGGCTTACGGTACCGGGCTAGCACGCTTTCAGATACTTGTGGGATTACTCAGCTGCATTCACGTTTGTGAGCGCCAGCATGAAACGGAGACCTGTTACTTCTGAGTACCGTTTCAACAAGGCGATGCGTTACTATCATTGTATGCCCGAGCGGAGTCGTATCGCCCGCCTTCGCATCACCCTGGATGACACCGAGCCAACCATCTGGCGGACTGTCGAGGTGCTGCTTACCGCAAGCCTCGTGCTCCTTCATGAGGTAATCCAGGCAGCGATGCCCTTTCAGGACTATCACCTATTCCAGTTCCAAGAGGGAACGGTCCGCTACGCCATTCCAGACCCGGAATGGCCGGATGGGAGCACCCGCAGCGCAAAGACCACAAAGGTGGCGGCGCTCGTGGATCGGGGCACCATCGCCTTTGCCTGCATCTACGACTACGGGGACAACTGGCAGCACACCATCACGGTCGAAGAGGTTTGCCCGGCGGTCCTTGATGTCGCCTATCCGCGCTTCCTCGACGGTGAGAGGCGAGTACCACCTGAGGACGTCGGCGGAACGATGGGCTTCGAAGAGTTCCTCGAAGCCGTCACCAAGCCCCGGCATCGCGAGCGTAAGAGGATGCTCGAATGGTACGACGGTCCGTTCGATCCCGAGATGCTGGACCGGGAAACTATTGAAGCCGGTATGACGAAGTTGGTTCGCCGCCGCGGTATCGGGCAAGCAGCGTTCGCTAAAAGCCGGCCTGAACGGTCATGACGTTTTGACCAAGGCGAAGGAACAGCGAGCACGGAAAGCCTGCAACCGTAGCCAAATGAGCACGAGCGGTCACGGCATCACCAATTGGCATTCGCGCTTCGGCATTGCGTAGGTCAGCCTTAGCCGAGAAATCTACGCAAACTTCATCAATTTATAATGCGCCCCGCAAAGTTCTGAGGCAGCGTCTCCGATGCCGAGACCGCGAGTTTATTTCGGCCGCACCTTCGCCGGCACACCCAGTTCCGACATTCTGGCGAAGGTGCAAGCGTTGCCCTGACACGCTTCGCGATTTGGATTTGATGCTGCAACCCTCCGAAAGGATGAGGGCGATGGACCATCAAGTGCCAGATGGGTCAGCAGAAGATTGGGGCACCATCGCTTTCGTTATAGTTTTCATCATGTTGATATTTGAAGGCTGTTTTCTCCTTGCCTGCCTGTTATGGATAGACCTGTAGTAGACCACTTTTGCTGCCGACAAGTGCGAAGCGAATAGCCAACTGCATAAAATGCCTGAGCTTGTCGGTTTAATGTCAATTCGGAGGTAGCTATGATCCCTTATCGTGTGAGCGTGTTGGCGCTTGATGCCAACGACCGTCGAAGCCACGAGGTCAAACTCTTCGCGACCTATGCTGAGACCGACGACGATGCGTTGCACACTGTGTCAGATGTGATGCCTGATGGGTGGCGGGTAGATCGGATTGTCGGCCTGCTGTCTCGCGTCGAGGTTGAGCGGTTGCGTCTGTCTCACGGAGAGGTGCGAGAAGTTTCATCCTTCACGATCGGTGGCTTGTTCCTCCCGGAGGATACCGAGTACGCGAGCAACGGTGATACCTCGAATACAACTCACTAAGGCCGTGCCCGTCCCTCTGCATTAAGCCCCGCTGTGGCAACTCGGCAAACATAATTGTCTTCGCAAATGTAAGCATGCGGATTGCGAATCAAGGCATATTCCATCATGTATAGGGTAGATGATTGCTTAAGAAGACTGACAAAACTTCCGCATAGCAATTAATTTCATGCTATTATTCTCATAAATTAATAATTCTAGTACATTATTTTATCAATCCAATGCTTAAGGATCGACATTGGGGAGCCTAACCCGTAGTTTTTTGCAAGTGTGACCCTTTCGTGACCGAGGAGCTCATACTGAATCTCTAATGGACAGCCTACGGCACGCAGCCTGTCTTTAGCCCTGTGACGCAATGAATGGATCACCTTTGACTTGCTGCCAGTGCATTTCGAGCTATCATAGCTTATTCCAAGGTTCTTAAGGTGGTTGAGTATCCTATTTGATGCTGCTGCTGGTCGGCCTCGAAATATCGGTCCGTTGATGCAGTTGGATATGTGGGGTATCACCAGTTCCGGGATGGGTACGCGGCGTTTGCTCGAAGGTGTTTTTGTTCCAATCTTAACGTATCGTATACCTTCCTCTTCATGTTCTTCTGTAATTTGGAACGGTTCTCCAAGTCGCATTCCTGTGCAGGCTAACCATAGCCACAATGCTTGGTCGCGCTTGGATAGACGCAAGAGATTGGCTTTTACTTAGGCCATATCGGCGTTTGAGAGTGGGAGCCGCTCCAATGCATCTCGCTTCCGAGGAACAACTCCGACGAATGGGTTTCTATCGACCTTACCGTCTGCTAGCGCGATGTTGAACGCCGCACGTAAGCTGCTAATCTTCTTTTCAACTGTTGCGCTCTTGTGGGTTCGATCCAAAAGCTGTCTAGCGAATGCGCGGGCATCGTCTCGATTGTACTTACTGTAGTGCTTGTGTCCTATATGGCTAGTGAATTGCTCCCACGTTTTCCTGGCCTCTGACTGTATGCGACTGCTGACATTATTTTGTTCGGCCCATGTATCTATTATAGTCGATCCGGACGTTTCAGTTCTGTTTCCGGCGTTGACTGCCGCGAACAGCTTGTGTTCCTCTTTCGTCGCTGGCGGCTTCGTCAAGGTGATGATCAATTCATTATTACGGTTCTCTATTAAGTCGCCGATTTCGTCGTACACTTTGACGTGCGTTTGAGATGCTTCGATGTATGTTCCATTGTCGTAGTGTGTGCGTTGTCCAACAGGATATAGATATTCCTGCACGTAATTTCCTAGCTTCATTTGATTAGTTGTATGCAAAACTATTCTATGTTTTATAATTAGTTCGTTAGCTCTAATCAGAGCAAGTTCCTTATCGGTAGTTCCTAAGCTTCTTTCGAAGCTCTTATAGTGTCTATCGTTAATGACGGTGTTCTGTAGTCTTACATACCAGTTCTGAGAACCCTTACGTCGGAAGAGGTAGCGATCGACGCTCATACGAACTCCTAGCGGCAGTGCTTAGTGACACGGTTTAGAGGCATATATAGCGGCATATGGTGCGTTATGAAACAATGACTTAGATTGATCGCACTGGGGCGTAGAGCCCTATTACCGGGCGCTCGCCCGCGCGCTCGACGCGGCCTACCTCGACGGGCCGATCCCGCTCGGCATGGGCGCGCGCTTTCCCGACAGCCTCTCGCTCGGCATGGCGCCCCTGGTCCTCGGGGCCCCCGCCCCGGCGGTGCTGGCGCCGCGCGGGCGGCAGATCGCCGAGCTGCTCGCCGGGCGCAGCCCGCGCGGGCGGATGCCGGCGGTGACGAGCCCGACCCGCCTGCGCGCGGCCCTGTTCGCGGCGATTCCCGAGGCCATCGCCGGCTACGCGGTCGACGACCTCGAGGCGAAGGCGCCGGACTGGGCCTTCGGCAGCCGTCCCCTGGGGCCGGCCCTGGCGCTGGTCGCGCTCGTGGCGTATGCCGGCATCGTGGTGTTCGAGGCCCTGCCCCCGTTCCTCGCGATGATCCTGGTCGTGGCGGCGCAGACGCTGTTCCTGGTGATGGCGATCTTCCGCGTCGGCGCCGTGTTCGTCGGCGTCCCGACCGTCCCGCCGCCGATCGCCTCGCCCCTGAGCGACCGCGACCTGCCGACCTACACCGTCCTCGTGGCGCTCTATCGCGAGGCCCGCGTGGTGCCGCGGCTCGTCTCGGCGCTGGCCCGGCTCGACTATCCGGCGGCCAAGCTCGACCTGAAGTTCGTCGTCGAGGCCGACGATGCCGGCACCATCGCCGCACTGGCGGAGGTCCCCCTGCCCGCCCGCTTCGAGGTGATCGCGGTGCCCGACGGCCGGCCGCGGACGAAGCCGCGGGCGCTCAACGTCGCCCTGCCGCTCGCCCGCGGCGAGCTGCTCGTGGTCTACGACGCCGAGGACGTGCCCGATCCCGGCCAGCTCCGGCTCGCCGCCGAGATCTTCGCGCGGGCGCCCGCCCGCACCGCCTGCCTCCAGGGCCGGCTGGTGATCGACAACGCGGAGGATTCCTGGATCGCCCGGTGCTTCGCCATCGAGTATGCGGGCCTGTTCGACGTGCTCAATCCGGCGCTGGCGCAGTGGCGCCTGCCGATGCCGCTCGGCGGGACCTCGATGCACGTGCGCACCGAGGTGCTGCGCAAGCTGCACGGCTGGGACGCGCGCAACGTCACCGAGGATGCCGATCTCGGGATGCGGCTGGCCTGCGCCGGCTACGAGGTCGGCGACCTGCCGAGCGCGACGATCGAGGAGGCGCCGAACAACCTGCCGGCCTGGCTGCACCAACGCGTCCGCTGGATGAAGGGGTTCCTGCAGACCACCGTCACCTACGGCCGCCGCCCCGCCGAGACCTGCCGGCAGCTCGGGCGCCTCGACGCGCTCTGCGCCGTGACGCTGCTGCCCGGCGCCGTCGCCTCGGCCCTGGTCTATCCGATCTTCCTCGTCTGGGCGGGCGCCGACTTCCTGCTCCAGGAGATCCCGGCCGCGCCCGAGCCCTGGCCGAACCTGCCGCTCGCCGTCGCGATCACCCTGTTCCTGGCGGGATCCGCGGCCCTGGTCCTGCCGGCGGCGCTCGGCTGCATCCGCCGGGGCTGGTGGGACCTGCTGTGGTTCGTGCCCGGGATGCTGCTCTACTTCGCCCTGGTCAGCGTCGCCGCGTGGCTCGCGGTGATCGAGTTCGTCCGCGCGCCCTCGCGCTGGAACAAGACCGAGCACGGGCTGTCGCGCACCTCGCGCAGCGGCCTGCTGCGTCCGCGGCGCCCGGCGGCGTGAGGCCCACGCCGGATGCTCAGATCCGCCGCGCGAGCTCCGCCGCGGTCTCGTCGGCCGGGCGCATCAGGTTGAGCGCGCCGAGGAAGCGGTTCCTGCCGTCCATCACGTAGACCAGCGCGGTGTGCTCCATCGTGTAGTCGCCGTCCTTGCCCGGCACCTTGCGGCTGTAGGCACGATAGGCCTTCACGGCCGCCGCCACCTGCGCCGGGCTGCCGGTGAGCCCGGCGATCCGCGGATCGAAGCTCGACAGGTAGGCCTTGAGGCTCGCCGGCGTGTCCCGCTCGGGATCGACGGTGATGAAGGCGACCTTCATCGCCTTGGCCTTCGGCCCCAACGCCGCCAGCACGTCCGAGATCTGCTGCAGCGTGGTCGGGCAGATGTCGGGGCAGTGGGTGAAGCCGAAGAACACGAGGTGCGTGGCGCCCGCGAAGTCGGCCTCGGTGACGGCCTTGCCGTCCTGGTCGACCAGCGCGAACGGCCCGCCGACGCTCGAGGCCGCCACCTCCGTCCGCTCCGGCATCAGCGTGAACACGGCCGCCGCCGTGAGCCCGACGAAACCGAGCACGAAGGCGATGATGGGCAGGAGGGCGCGGCGCATGGAGGTGACCTTCTCGCGACGGCCGCTGGAACAGCATAGGCGGCCGCGGGAGGCAAGGTCGGGGCACCTCGGAGGCCCCCGGCGCTTTGCCTCAGGCCCGCGTTCCGTCGTGCGCCTCCCTGGCCTGGAACCCGGTTCGGCAAGTGCCCGCGCGACGCCCTCACGATGCGTCCGGCGTCACGATCGGGCTGGCCGCAGACGGGAAGCGGCCGGGTCTAGATCGCCATCTGCGCCTGCTCGAGGCAGTCCGCGACACTCTGTTCCTTGAGCGCGTCGCCCACCATCAGGATCGCCGGTCCTTCGAGCAGCGAAGCCTCGACCCGCTCCGCGAGATCGGCCGCCGTGCCCCGCAGCGCCGCCTGGTTGGGCCGCGTCGCGTTGAACACCAGCAGAGCGGGCGTCGCCGGTGCCAAGCCTTCGGCGACCGCGCGGTCCAGCAGCACCCGCAGGGTGCGCTTGGGCATGTAGACCACGGTGGTGACCGAAGGGTCGGCGAGCGCCCCCCAGTTCAGGTCGTCCGGCAGCGCGCCGCGGCGGTCGTGGCCGGTGACGTATTGCAGGCGGCGCGCCGCGTCGCGGTGGGTGAGCGAGACGCCGAGGGAGGCGGCCGCGCCCTGCGCCGCGCTGATCCCGGGCACCACGGCGACGGGGATGCCGGCCTGCCGGCAGGCCTCGATCTCCTCGCCGGCGCGGCCGAAGATCAGCGGGTCGCCGGACTTGAGGCGCACCACCTGCTTGCCGGACTTGGCGAGCGAGACCATCAGCGCGTTGATGTCGTCCTGGCGGCAGGAAGGGCCGTGGCCGGTCTTGCCGACCAGCATCGTGCGCGCCTCGCGGCGGGCGTAGTCCAGGATCTCGGGGGCGACGAGGTCGTCGTAGAGGATGACGTCGGCGTTGCGCAGGGCCCGCAGCGCCTTCAGCGTCAGCAGCTCGGCATCGCCCGGCCCGGCGCCGACCAGCGTCACCGCCCCGCCCTTCGGCGCGGCCTCGGTCTGCGCGAGCAGCCTGTCGAGGTCGGCCTGCGTCGGGGCCCGGTCGGGCTCGGCGAAGGCCAGGTCCGAGAAGCGCTCCCAGAACCCGCGGCGCTCGCTGAACCCGTGGAAGCGGGCGGTGACGCCCTCGCGCCAGTCCCGCGCCGCCGCGACCCAACGCGAAAACCCGCGCGGCAGCATCGCCTCGATGCGCGCCCGCACGGTCTGCCCGAAGACCGGCACCGCGCCTTCCGTCGAGATGCCCACCACCAGCGGCGAGCGGTTGACGATGGCGCCGAACTTCACGTCGCAGAGATGCGGCCGGTCGACGGCGTTGACGATGGCGCCGGTGCCGCGGGCGGCCGCGACGAAGGCGACGCACTCGGCCTCGTCCTCCATCGCGCCGATGCAGAAGGCCGAGCCCCACAGGTCGTCCGGCGTCCAGGCCCGCTCGTGCAGGGTCACGCTGCCGGCGACGATCTCGCCCGGAACGTTGCGCATCTCCTCGCTCGGCTCGGCGGCGTAGACGTCGACGTGGGCGCCGGCGGCGGCGAGCAGCTTCACCTTCCACGGCGCGCCGCCGTTCGAGCCGGCCAGCACCGCGCGCTTCCCCTGCAGCGGCACGAAGACGGGTAGGACGGCGAGGGGCTCGAGGCCGGCGCGGGTCTCGCGCGGCTGGCGGGGCGTGCTCATGAGGGTCGGCTTGGATCTCGGCAGGGTCACGGACGAACCTGATGCTACGCGGCGTCGCGCGCAAGCGCCTCCGGCAGCAGCTTGCGGATCTCAGGGATGCACGAGCCGCAATTCGTGCCGGCCTTGCAGGCCGCGCCCACCGCCTCGACGGAGCCCGCTCCGCCCGCGATGGTCGCCGTGATGACGTCGAGCCCGACCCCGTGGCAGGCGCAGACCACCGGCCCCGCCCCGGCGGTGGCGGCGCGGCCCGAGAGCAGGGCGCGGCGCTCGGCCGCGCCGGGCACCGCCTCCGCGAACAGGGCCTTGGCCGCCTCCCAGTCGGGCCGGCCCGCGTCGGGACCGAACGCGAGGCAGGCGAGGAGGCGCTCGCCGTCGTAGACCGCGCAGCGGTAGCGGCCGCGGGCGTGGTCGGCGTACTCGGCGAGCTCCAGCCCCTGGAACAAGCCGCGCATCAGCAGCATGGCCTCGCGCGACCCGTCCTGCGTGGCGAATTGCAGGCCCGCGCCGCCGGCGATCGTGGCGCGCGCCCACCACCATCCGGCGGGCGCCGCGACCGGGTCGCGGCTGAGCAGGAAGCCCCGCGAGCGGTAGGCGGCAGCCTGGATCGCCGCTGGCGTCGCCTTCAGCTCGGGCTGGCCCGAAAGCGGGTCGGGCACGCCGCGGACCAGCGCCCCGACGCGGGCCATCGAGGCGTTCGAATCGTTCCAGTGCATCGGCATGAACAGGTTGCCGGGCGCCACCGCCTCGGTGACGATCACCTCCAGCTCGGCGGCGCCGTGCGCGGTCGAGACCCGGGCGAGGCCGCCCTCGGTCAGGCCCGCGGCGGCGGCGTCGCGCGGATGCACCTGGACGAAGGGCACCGGGCGATGGGCCGAGAGCCGCTGGCTCTTCCCCGTCCGCGTCATCGTGTGCCAGTGGTCGCGCACCCGGCCGGTGTTGAGCACGAAGGGCATCGCCGCGCTCGTCGCCTGCGCCAGGGCCGGCGCCTGCACCGCGACGAAGCGGGCGCGCTTGTCGAAGGTGAAGAAGCGGCCGTCGGAAAAGAGCCGCGCCTTCGTGCCGCCGCGCTTCGTCAGCGGCCACTGCACCGGCAGGTTCGTCTCGTAGGCGGCGTCCCCGATGTCGGCGAGCGCGCCGATGTCGAAGTCGCGGGTGCCGTTGTTCTCGAACGCCGACAGCGCGGCGTGCTGGCGGAACACCGCCGCCGCCGAGGTGAAGCCGAAGGCGGCGCCGTGGCCGAGGCGGCGCCCGACGTCGGCGAGCACCGCCCAGTCCGGCCGTGCCTCGCCCGGCGCCTTGAGGAAGCGGCGCTGGCGCGTGATCCGGCGCTCGGAATTGGTGACCGTGCCGTCCTTCTCGCCCCAGGCCAGGGCCGGCAGCAGCACGGTCTTCCGGGCCGTGGCGCGGGCGGTGTCGGAATCGGCCATCACCTCGGAGACGACGAGCAGGTCGAGGCCCTTCAGGGCCTCCTTGATCGTGTCGGCCTGCGGCATCGAGACCAGCGGGTTGGTCCCCATCACCCAGAGCGCCTTGATCTTGCCGCGGGCGACCGCGTCGAACAGCGCCACCGCCTTCATCCCCTCGCCGGTGATGAGGTTCGGCGCGTTCCAGAAGCGGCGGACCTTGTCGACCTCCTCCGGCGCGAAGTGCATGTGGGCGGCCAGCATGTTGGCCAGCCCCCCGACCTCGCGCCCGCCCATGGCGTTGGGCTGGCCGGTCAGCGAGAACGGCCCCGCGCCCGGCTGCCCGATGCGCCCGGTGGCGAGGTGGCAGTTGATGATCGCGTTGCCCTTGTCGGTCCCCTGCGCCGACTGGTTCGCGCCCTGCGAGAAGGCGGTGACGACGCGCTGCGTGGCGGCGAACAGGTCGAAGAAGGCGGAGACGTCCGCCTCCGACAGGCCGGTCGCCGCCGCGGTGGCGGCCAGCGTCGGCGCGATCGACTGCGCCCGCTCGAGCGCGCCCTCGTAGCCGGAGGTGTGGTCGGTCACGAAGCGGGCGTCGCACGCGCCGATGCGGTCGAGATGCACCAGCAGGCCCGAGAACAGCGCGCTGTCGGTCCCGGGCCTGAGGCCGAGGAACAGGTCGGCCTCCTCCGCGGTCTCGGTCCGGCGCGGGTCGACCACCACGAGCTTGGTGCCGCGCGTCGTGCGCGCGTCCACCATCCGGCGGAACAGGATTGGGTGGCACCAGGCGGTGTTCGAGCCGACGAGCACGATGACGTCGGCCTCGTCGAGGTCCTCGTAGCAGCCCGGCACGGTGTCGGAGCCGAAGGCCCGGCGGTGGGCGGCGACCGCGCTCGACATGCACAGGCGCGAGTTGGTGTCGACGTGCGGCGTGCCGAGGAAGCCCTTCGCGAGCTTGTTGGCGACGTAGTAATCCTCGGTGAGCAGCTGCCCGGACAGGTAGAACGCGATCGCGTCCGGCCCGTGGGTCTCGGCCGTGCGGCGGAAGGCGCCGGCGACGGTGCCGAGCGCCGATTCCCACGACACCCGCGCGCCGTCGACGTGCGGGTGCAGCAGGCGGTTCTCCAGGCCCAGCGTCTCGCCGAGCGCCGAGCCCTTCGAGCACAGGCGGCCGAAATTGGCCGGGTGCGCGGTGTCCCCGGCGATCCCGGCGCCGCCCTTGCCGTCCGGCGTCGCGATCACCCCGCACCCGACGCCGCAATAGGGGCAGGTGGTCCGAACCGCCGCAGCCTGGTTCGCGCCCTGCTGGTTCGAGACCTGGGGCTCCGGCACGTGCACGGTCATGGCAGGGTCCTCGTATTCACGACGTCGGCCGGCGCCGGCGGAGGCAGCAAGAGTCGGGCCGGGCTCTGCCAGCGCCGCCCTTCCCGCGCGAGCGGGAGGGCGGCCCTGTCGGCTCAGTACACGTCGGCCTGGTAGCGCCCGGCCTTCTTCAGCGCGCCGAGATAGGCCACCGCCTCGTCGGGGGATTTGCCGCCGTGCTGGGCGGCGACGTCGATGATCGCGCGCTCCACGTCCTTGGCCATCCGCTTGGCGTCGCCGCAGACGTAGAAGTGGGCGCCCCCCTCCAGCCACTTCCACAAATCGGCGCCGTTCTCGCGCATGCGGTCCTGGACGTAGGTCTTCTCGGTGCCGTCGCGCGACCAGGCCAGCGACAGGCGCGTCAGCACCTTGTCGTCGCGCATCCGGGTGAGCTCGTCCTTGTAGAAGAAGTCGCTCGCCTGGCGCTGGTGGCCGTAGAACAGCCAGTTGCGCCCAGGCGCCTGCGTCGCGGCGCGCTCGCGCAGAAAGGCCCGGAACGGCGCGATGCCGGTGCCGGGGCCGCACATGATCACGTCGGTGGCGAGGTCCTTCGGCAGCCCGAAGCCGTGCGCCTTCTGCAGGTAGATCTTCGCCCGGGTCTGCTCGGGCATGCGCTCGCCGAGATGCGTCGAGGCGACGCCGAGCCGGAGGCGCGAGCGGTGGTTGTAGCGCACCGCGTCCACCGTCAGCGAGACCTTGCCCGCATCCATCTTCGGCGAGGACGAGATCGAGTAGAGCCGCGGCTGCAGCTCGTCGAGGGATTCGAGGAAGACCTCGGCGTCCGGGCGCGCGCCGGGAAACTTGTGCAGGGCGCCGAGCACGTCGAGATAGGCGGCGTCGCCGTCCGGGTCCTCGCCGGCCGAGAGCGCCTTGGCCTTCCGCCGGGCCTCGCCGGAGGTCAGCAGCGAGAGCAGCTGGTAGAGCCCGTCGGGGGCGGCGCCGAGCGAGTAGTCGGCGATCAGCCGGTCGCGCAGGGTCTTGCCGCCGATCACCCGCTCGGGGCGGGCGCCGAGCTCGGCGATCACCGCGTCGGCGAGCGCCGGCGCGTTGGCCGGGAACAGGCCGAGCGAATCGCCGGCCTCGTAGCTGATCGGCGTGTCCCTGAGGTCGAACTCGACGTGCCACGTCTCCTTCTCGCCGCCCGGCTCGTTGAGCCGGCGACGGCCGAGGAAGATCGCCTCCACCGGGTTCTCGCGGCAGAAGCCGAGGGGGCCGAGGTCGGCGGCCTTGTCCGCGGCCGCGGCCGCGGCCGGCGCGGCGGCGTCGCCCGTGCCGAACTCCTCGTCGAGCTTCTTCAGCATCCGGAGCGTCTCCTTGCCGCCGGGCTGGCAGAGGTTCAGACGCGCCTCGCTCTTGAGGAAGATGGCGTTGGCGTAGTCGGCGCAATTGTAGCCGCACTGGCCGCAATCCTGCTGCGCCATCGCCGCCATGAGCTTCTGCGGCTCGGGCCGGGCCTTGGCCATCTCCATGCGCTCGGTGATCGGCAGCGACGGGTCGTGCCAGGGCGCGTCGTCGTTGTCGGCGAGCTTGGGGCCGCCGGCCATGTCGCCGGGGGCCAGGGCGGTGGCGCCCTCGACCGCCGGGCCGAGGAGGGCGGCGAAGTAGCCCGACAGCCACGAGCGCTGGTCGGCGGAGAACGGGGCGTTCTCGGGGACGAGGACGAGGGGGGGAGAGACGTGCTCGCTCATGCGGCTGCCTTGAGGGCTGGCTGGTCTTCGGCAAGGTCGCGCAGGGCTTCCGGCCCGGTGCGCGCCGTGAAGGTCTGGAAGCTCTCGTCCGGCCCGGTGCGGCGGGCGAGGTAGGTGCGCAGCAGCGCCTCGACGCGGGACGGCGCGTCCTCCGCCTTGATCGCGGTCCAGATCTCGGTGCCGATCTTCGGGTTCTCGGCGAAGCCGCCGCCGACCACGACGTCGTAGCCCGGAACGGTGTCGCCCTCCTCCGAGACCACCACCTTGGCGCCGATCAGGCCGATGTCGCCGATGTAGTGCTGGGCGCAGCTGTGGTGGCAGCCGGTGACGTGCACGTTCACCGGCACGTCGAGCTCCGGCAGCGCGGCCTCGACGTGGTCGGCGATGATCATCGCGTCGCCCTTGGTGTCGGCGGCGGCGAACTTGCAGCCGTTCGAGCCGGTGCAGGCGACGAGCCCCGCACGGATGCCGGCGGCCTTCGTGGTGAGCCCGAGCGCCTGCACCCGCGCCTCCACCTCGGCGACCTTGGCGTCGGGCACGCCGGAGAACAGGAAGTTCTGCCAGACCGTCATGCGGATCTGCCCGTCGCCGCATTCCTGCGCGATCCGCGCGAGCGCGCGGACCTGGTCGCTCATGATCTTGCCGACCGGCAGGATCACGCCGACCCAGTTCAGCCCGGGCTGGACCTGCGCATGCACGCCGACATGGGCGAACCGGTCGGTGGTGCGGCGCGGCGCGACGTGGGCGGGGTCGACCCGGTCGAGCTTGCGCCCGAGCTTCTCCTCGACGGCGGCGAGGTACTTGTCGAAGCCCCAGGCGTCGAGGACGTACTTCATCCGCGCCTTGTTGCGGTTGGTCCGGTCGCCGTTCTCGATGAACACCCGGATGATCGCATCCGAGACCGCGTTGCAATCCTCCGGCCTCAGCACGATGCCGGTGTCGCGGGCGAGGTCCCGATGGCCGGAGATGCCGCCGAGCACCAGGCGCATCCACACGCCCGGCGCGACGCTCGCGCCCTCCAGCACCTCGATCGCCTGGAAGCCGATGTCGTTGGTCTCCTCCAGCACCGCGACGATGCCGCCGCCGTCGAAGGCGACGTTGAACTTGCGCGGCAGGCCGTAGAGCGACTGGTCGTTGATGATCCAGTTGTTCCAGGACTTGGCGAGCGGACGCGTGTCGAGGAGCTCCTGGGCGTCGATCCCGGCGGTGGGCGAGCCGGTGACGTTGCGGATGTTGTCGGCGCCCGCGCCGCGCGCCGTCAGCCCGATGTCGACGAGTCCGTCGAGGAAGGGCTGGGCGTGCTCGGGCGCGATGTGGCGCACCTGGAGGTTCGCCCGCGTGGTGACGTGGACGTAGCCGCCGCCATGCGCGTCGGCGAGGTCGGCGACGCCGGAAAACTGCCAATGGTGCAGGATGCCGTTGGGGATGCGCAGGCGCGCCATGAACGAGGTCTGGTTCGGGGCGACCCAGAACAGGCCGTGGTAGCGCCAGCGGAAGTTGTCCTCCGGCTTCGGGGCCTTGCCGGTGGCGGCCTCCACCTTCAGCCGGTTGTGGCCCTCGAACGGGTTCTCCGCGCGCTTCCACTTCTCCTGCTCGCAGAGCTTGCCGCCGGCCTTCACCGTGCGGTCCTGCGCCTTGATGTGGATCGCGTCCGGCCCGGTCGGCTCGGGCGGCGGACCGCCCTGGCCGAGGGCGAGGCCACCGGTGAGGCGGGCGGCGGCGACGCCCGAGGCGAAGCCTTCGAGGTAGCGTTGCTGTTCGGCGTTGAAGTCTTCAGCCATGGTCTGCCTCCTTCACGCTGCCAGATTCTTGGCGAGGGGTTCGGCCGGGGGCGCCGCGGGGCGCCCGAACATCAGGTCGTCGATCTGATCCCCGACCGGCGCGCCGGTGCGGATCAGGGTCTTGCACAGGCCCTGCTCGCCGATGTCGCCGACGAAGACCGCGCCGATCAGGCGGTCGCGCTCGACCAGGAGCTTGCGGTAGAGGCCGGCGCCCGGATCGCTCATCACGATCGCCTCCGCGGTGTCGGGCGTGTCGACCACGCCCGCGGAGAACACCGGCAGCCCCGAGACCTTGAGGCTCGTCGAGAGCGCCGTGCCGGAATACTGGGCCTCGAGCCCGGAGAGGTGGCGGCTCAGGGTCTCGGCATGCTCGTAGGCCGGCTCGACGAGGCCGTAGACCATGCCGCGATGCTCGGCGCATTCGCCGAGCGCGAAGATCCGCGGGTCCGAGGTGGTCATCCGGTCGTCGACCTTGATGCCGCGCCCGGTCTCGATCCCCGCGCCCTGCGCCAGGGCGAGGTTCGGGCGCACGCCCACCGACATGACGACGAGATCGGCCGGCAGCACCGTGCCGTCGGCCAGGATCAGGCGCTCGACGCGGCCGTCGCCCTCGACGCGGTCGGTGTCGGCGTTGAGCAGGACCTTGACGCCGCGGGCCTCCATCGCCCGGCGGACCAGGGCGGCCGCGGAATGATCGAGCTGCCGCTCCATCAGCCGGTCCATGACGTGGAGCAGGGTGGTGTCGACGCCGAGCCGCGCCAGCCCGACCGCCGCCTCGAGCCCGAGCAGGCCGCCGCCGATGACGATGGCCTTGGCGTGCTGGACCGCCGCCTTCCGGATCGCCGACACGTCCGCCAGGTCGCGGAACGTGATGATGCCGGGCAGGTCCATCCCGGGCTTGGGCAGGCGGATCGGCACGGAGCCGACCGCGAGCACCAGCTTGTCGAACGGCAGGACGTGGGTCTCGCCGACCACGACCAGCGCGTTCTCGCGGTCGACCTGCGTGGCGGGGGCGCCGGTGATCAGGCGGATGCCGTGGCTCTCGTACCAGTCGAGCCCGCGGAAGGCGCAGGCCGCCTCGTCGACCTCGCCGCCGAGGAGCGAGGACAGCAGCACCCGGTTGTAGGCGGCCACCGGCTCGGCGCCGACCACGGTGACGTCGTAGCGGCCGGGCGACCCTTCGGTCAGCCGCTCGAGAAACCGCAGCGAGGCCATGCCGTTGCCGATCACGACGAGCCTCTCGCGCGGGATCTCCGCGGCTGGAACCTGATCCGTCTGGGCTGTGAGCATCGGTGGAAGGGTCTCGTCCTCGATTGCGCCGGGCACGTCCGCCACGAAAAAAGCCGCCGCCGATCGACCTCCCGGCAAGCGTCGCCGCCCGCGAGGAGACATCGGTTCAGCGGCCTCGCTGACGGTGCTGCCCGTCGTCGTTGACGGGTCGGATCACCTCAGCAGGTTCCGTGCCAGTTCGGCGGGACGAGGCTCGCGCGCTCTGCCGGGCCCGGCCGAGCGGTCGGTGCCCGGTTTCGCGCGGAGGGTGTGCGCTGCACAAAGATGAGGCGAATGAAGCCCGATCGGGCAGGGGCCCACGATGCACCCTCGACTCGACCGCGCAGCGTCGCGGGCCCGTCGAACGCGGGAAGGACGCTCGGCGGGGGGGCGAGAGCGTCCAGGAGGCTTGTGCCCGGCGGGTCGGCTAGATGAGGGTCGAGAGGGCTGCCATCAGGCCGACGACGGGGACGGCGCCGATGAGGAGGGCCCACCGCCAGGGGGGCGCTGCCCGCGCCCGCCGGTTGTCGTTCATCGCCCGGGGCGCGCGGCCCCGGTGCCGGACATAGGCCGAGAGGTCCACGCGTCCGCGCGAGGCGGGAATGGACGAGGCGGTGTCGAGCTTGCGGCAACCTGGCATGGCATGACGATAACGACGTCGCGGCCTCCGCGTTCCGTTTCCTCGCAGGCGATTCCGTCGGATGCGGGCGTCCCGCAGGTCTCAGGCGGGGGATAGTCCGGCCGCCGCGTAGAGATCCGGGCGGTAGACCGCCTCCGCGGCGGGCAGGAGGTCGTCGAGCGGCCCCTGCCCGGCCGCCTTCATCTGCGCCAGCACCCAGCCGGCATGCGCGGCGCGCGGCTCCTGCGCCGCCGCGTCGAGGCGCAGGTAGTCGGGGGCCTCGCGCTGCAGACCCGTCCCGTCGAGGACGATCGTGCCCTCGAGGGTGCGGGCGATCAAGGCGGGATCGAGGTTGAGATAGGCCCGCCGCGCGAGCCGGTGGGCGAGCTCGGAGCGGTTCGCCGGGTCCGCGCACCAGCGCCCTGCCCTGGCGACGGCCCGCACCAGGGGCGGGATCGCGCCGTCGAGCCGCGGCGCGACCGCGAGGACCTTCTCGGGCGCGTCCGGCGCCACCTCGCAGCCGAGCGCGGCGATGCGCCCGAGGCCGGCCGCGACCGCGACCGCGTTCCAGGGCGCGCCGGCGCAGAAGCCGTCGACGATCCCGCGCGCCAGCGCCTCGACGCTGTGCTGGGGCGGCACCGCCACCAGCCGGACGGCGGCCGGGTCGAGGCCGCCGGCCTCGGCGAACAGCCGGAGCTGATAGGTGTGCGAGGAGAACGGGTGGACGGTGCCGAGCGTCAGCGGCTTGCCGGCCTGCCTCCGCGCGCGCGCGACCTGGGCGAAGGCGCGGGCGACATCGGCGAGGCGCTCGCTCTCGGGCGCCATCGCCGCCCAGAGGCTGCCGGACAGGGTGATCGCGTTGCCGTTCAGGCTGAGCGACAGCGGCACGATCAGGTCGGAGGGCGGCCCCGACAGCCCGAGCGCGCTCGCCAGCGCCAGCGGCGCCAGGATGTGCGCGGCGTCGAGGTAGCCGAGCGCCAGCCGGTCGCGCAGCGTCGCCCAGGACGGCTCGGCGGTGAGGTCGAGATCGAGCCCTTCGGCGCGGGCGAAGCCCATCTCGTGGGCGGCGATCACGGGGGCCGCGTCGCAGAGGGGCACGTAGCCCAGGTGCAGTCTCATCTGCGAAGTCTCATCGCGCCCTCATCCGAGCAGGTCGGCCGCGGTGACGATCGCCCGCGCGATGTCGGCGATCTTCCGCTTCTCGTTCATCGCCTTCTTTCGCAGCTGCTTGTAGGCCTCGTCCTCGGACAGGCCCTTCATGCTCATGAGGATGCCCTTGGCGCGCTCGATCAGCTTGCGGTCGGCGAGCTCGCCCCGCGCCTCCGACAGCTCCCGCTGCAGCCGCGAGAACGCGTTGAAGCGCAGGATCGCGATGTCGAGGATCGGCTTGATCCGCTCGGGCCGCAGGCCGTCGACGACGTAGGCCGAGATCCCGGCATCGACCGCCGCCTGCATCATCGTGGCGTCCGAGCGGTCGACGAACATCGCCACCGGCCGCTCGACGTGGCGCGCGACCCCCGACATCTGCTCCAGGATGTCGCGGCTCGGGCTCTCCAGGTGGATCACCACCACGTCGGGGGCGAGCGCGGCGACGCGCTCCATCAGGTCGGCGGTGTCGGCCATCACCACGACGCGGCCGATCCCGGCGGCGCGCAGGCCCTCCTCCAGGATCGCGGCACGCGCCCGGCTCGGATCGATCACGGCGACGGTGAGGCTGGTTTCGGTCATCGGGGCCCGGCGTTGGGCGGCAAACGGGGCAGCAAGTCGGAGCGTGGCCGCGACGCATGCCGCCGGCCGTGTCGCAAGGCAAGCGGCGTGCCCCGTTCCGGCGGAAGCGCCGCGCCGAGGCGCTCGCCCCGCGGCCCTGATCGCGCCGCGCAACCGAGCGGAAAGGAAACGGTCCAGCTTCCGCCGCAAATGCAGGGCACCTCTGTGGCCGTCGCGACGGTGCGGAGGTTCGAAGGATCGGATGTCGAAGCCAGACCCCTTCGCGGCCCTCGACGGTGGCGGTTCCGGCCGCCTCTCCCTCCCCTTCCTCCCGACCCTGGTGACGGCGCTCGTTCTCGGCGCGGGCTCGCTGATCTGCCGCGAGCCGGCTCCGACGCCGCCCGCTCCGGTTCCGGCGGCCTCGGTCGCGCCCCACGCCTTCCATGCGGCGGCTCCGGTCGAGGCCGCCCTGCCCCGGTTGCCGGCCGCCATCGCCTTCGCGCAGGTGCCGCCGAGCTTCGTCCTGCCGGAGATCCGCACCGCGGCCGCGCCGCATCCGGTCGCCCGGGTGGCGACCGCCGCGCCGCTCCGGCGCGCCTGCACCGCCCCGCGCTGCGCGGAGGGGCCGCCGCGCCGGCCCGACCCGTTCTCCGAGATCGTCCGGCCCGCGCCCGTCGAGGCGCAGGCGCAGGCCCGCGACGGCCTGCTGCCGGACCTCGCCCTCCCCTTCGCCCCGGCCGCGCGCGTCGTCGGGGATGCCGCCGCCTACCTGCGCAGCGGGGCCTCGTCGCTCGGCAGCTCGGTCGCGCTCCTGGTCGACCGCCTGAACTGAGGCGGCCCGGCATCCCGCGCGATGCTGCAGTGCGGCCGCCCGACCGGGGCCGCGATCCGACCCGCACCGCCCCCACCATCGGATTTCCCGGGCGCGCCCTGGACCGCATCGCGTCGCCGACCTAGGTGCAGTGCATCGGACGGCTGCTGTCGCCGGCCGCGACGGACCCGCTTCATGGCCGCACGCATCGAGGATTACGCGCTCATCGGCGACGGCCGCACCGCCGCGCTGATCAGCCGGCAGGGCAGCGTCGACTGGCTGTGCTGGCCGCGCTTCGATGCCTCCGCCCTGTTCGCCTCCCTCCTCGGCACCGAGGAGCACGGATTCTGGCGCCTCGCGCCGCAGGCCGGGCATGTCGAGACCACCTGGGCCTACCGCGAAGGCAGCCTCGTGCTGGAGACCCACCACAAGACCCGCGAGGGCGAGGTCCGGGTCATCGACTACATGCCCGCCGGCGACGGATCGCACCTGATCCGTCTCGTCGAGGGGCTGCACGGACGCGTCGCGATGCGCATGGATCTCGCGATGCGCTTCGATTACGGCTCGGCCGTGCCGTGGGTGTCGCACAACGAGCTCGGCGACCTCCGGGCGATCTCGGGCCCGCACAAGGCGGTCCTGCGCACCAAGGCGCATCTCAGGGGCCATGGGCAGACCACGGTCTCGGAGTTCACGGTCCATGCCGGCGAGTCGGTCGCCTTCACCCTGAGCTACGGCGCCAGCCACGAGGACGACCCGCCCCCGATCGAGCCGCGCAAGGTGCTGGCCGCCACCGACCAGTTCTGGCGGGACTGGTCCGACCGCTGCGCGAAGGGCACGCCCTGGGACGCGATGCTGAAGCGCTCGCTCCTGACGCTGAAGGCGCTGATCTACATGCCGACCGGCGGCATCGTGGCCGCGCCCACGACCTCTCTGCCGGAGTCGCTCGGCGGCGTCCGCAACTGGGACTACCGGTTCTGCTGGCTGCGCGACTCGACCTTCACCCTGATGGCGCTGATGGATGGCGGCTTCCTCGAGGAGGCGCGGGCGTGGCGCGACTGGCTGCAGCGCGCGGTGGCCGGGAATCCGGAGCAGGCACACATCCTCTACGGCATCGCCGGCGAGCGGCTGCTGCCCGAGATCGAGCTCGACTGGCTGCCCGGCTACGAGGGCTCGAAGCCTGTCCGGGTCGGCAACGCCGCGGTGTCGCAGTTCCAGCTCGACGTCTACGGCGAGCTGTTCGACGCGCTCTATCAGGCGCGGATGCGCGGCATGCCGACCGACAAGGACGGCTGGCGCGTGGGCCTGGCGATCATCGCGCATCTGGAGAAGGTCTGGAGCGAGCCGGACGAGGGCATCTGGGAGGTGCGCGGCGGCCGCAAGCACTTCGTCCATTCGAAGGTCATGGCCTGGGTCGCCTTCGACCGCGCGATCCGCAGCCACGCTGGCCAGCCCGGCGCCCCCGACGCACCGGTCGCGCGCTGGAAGGCGATCCGCGACCGGATCCACGCGGAGGTGTGCGAGAAGGGGTTCGACCCGGAGCTCAACAGCTTCGTGCAGTATTACGGCTCGAAGCAGCTCGATGCGAGCCTGCTGCTGATCGCCCATATGGGCTTCCTGCCCCAGGACGACCCGCGCGTGGTCGGTACCGTCGAGGCGATCGGCCGGGACCTGATGCGCGACGGCTTCATCCTGCGCTACGACACGCAAGGGCAGACCACGGACGGGCTGCCCGGCAACGAGGGCGCGTTCCTGCCCTGCACGTTCTGGTACGCCGACAACCTGATCGGCCTCGGCCGCCGCGCGGAAGCCCGCGCGCTGATCGAGCGCCTGATCGGCATCTGCAACGACCTCGGGCTCGTGTCCGAGGAGTACGACGGGAAGGCCCAGCGGCTGGTGGGCAACTTCCCTCAGGCGTTCACGCATGTTGCGCTCGTGAACACCATCCTCAATTACAGCCGGGCCGAAGGGCCTGCGAAGGAGCGGGGCGGCGCCGACGATTCGGATGCGCCCGCCGGCCGCGGGCCGGGCGCGCAAGTTTCGCGTGAGCACGATCCGCGCGCGGTCGCGAGCAGTCTCGCGCCGCAGTGACGACAACGGGAAAGACGACACCATGAGCGGAGCAGACACCGCGCCCAAGACGGCGCTTTCCGAGATCGACAAGCTCTCGATCGACACGATCCGCACGCTGGCGATCGATGCGGTGCAGAAGGCGAATTCGGGACATGCCGGCGCGCCGATGGCGCTGGCGCCGGTCGCCTACACCCTGTGGAACCGCTACCTGCGCTACGATCCGGCGCATCCGCACTGGCCGAACCGCGACCGCTTCGTGCTGTCCTGCGGACACGCCTCGATGCTGCTCTATTCGCTGCTGCACCTCGCCAACGTGGCCGAGACCGACGGCGGCAACGCGCCGGCCGTGACGCTCGACGACATCAAGTCCTTCCGCCAGCTCGACAGCCGCACCCCCGGCCACCCGGAATACCACTTCACCACCGGCGTCGAGACCACCACCGGGCCGCTCGGCCAGGGCGTGGCGAACTCCGTCGGCATGGCGATGGGCGGCCGCTACCTCGGCGAGCACCTGAACAAGCCCGACCTGCCGCTGTTCGACTACAACGTCTACGCGATCTGCTCGGACGGGGACCTGATGGAGGGCGTCGCCTCCGAGGCCGCCTCGATCGCCGGGCACCTGCGCCTGTCGAACCTTTGCTGGATCTACGACAACAACACCATCACCATCGAGGGCCACACCGAGCTGGCCTTCGGCGAGGAGGTCGCCACCCGGTTCCTCGCCTACGGCTGGCAGGTGCTGCGGGTCGCCGACGCCAACGACGTGCACGCGATCTCGGCCGCGATCGAGACCTTCCTGCAGTCGAGCGACCGGCCGACCATCATCGTCGTCAACTCGATCATCGGCTTCGGAGCGCCCAAGAAGCAGAACACCGCGAAGGCCCACTCGGACGCGCTCGGCGAGGACGAGGTCAAGGGCGCCAAGCGCGCCTACGGCTGGCCGGAGGACGCGCAGTTCCTGGTGCCGGACGGGGTGCAGCAGAACTTCGCCGACAACATCGGCAAGCGCGGGGCCGAGCTCTACGACCAGTGGCAGGGCTTCCTGACGGCGGCCAAGGAGGCCGACGCCGAGCACGCGGAATCGCTCGACGCCTTCTTCGAGGGCCGCCTGCCCGAGGGCTGGGACCGGGACATCCCGGTCTTCGAGCCCGATGCCAAGGGGCTCGCGACCCGCGAATCCTCCGGCAAGGTGCTGAACGCCATCGCCCAGCACGTGCCGTTCATGCTCGGCGGCTCGGCCGACCTCGCGCCGTCGAACAAGTCGAACCTCACCTTCGAGGGGGCGGGCTCGCTCACCCCG
Organism: Methylobacterium sp. J-092; assembly: GCF_022829325.1. Taxonomy (NCBI): domain Bacteria; kingdom Pseudomonadati; phylum Pseudomonadota; class Alphaproteobacteria; order Hyphomicrobiales; family Methylobacteriaceae; genus Methylobacterium; species Methylobacterium sp. J-092. Next base: position 22,672 of record NZ_JAKSXU010000108.1, read on the forward strand.
TTCGAGCCGGGCGGCCGCAACATCCACTTCGGCGTGCGCGAGCACGCCATGGGCTCGATCGTGAACGGGCTCGGGCTCTCCGGCCTCCGGGCCTACGGCGCGACCTTCCTGGTCTTCGTCGACTACATGCGCCCGGCGGTGCGGCTCGCCTCGCTGATGGAGCTGCCGGTCTTCCACATCTTCACCCACGACTCGATCGGCGTGGGCGAGGACGGGCCGACCCACCAGCCGGTGGAGCAGCTCCTGAGCCTGCGCTGCATCCCCGGGCTCGTGACGCTGCGCCCGGCCGACGCCAACGAGGTGGCCGAAGCCTACCGCGTGATCTTCTCGCTGAAGGACCAGCCGGCGGTGCTGGCCCTCTCGCGCCAGCCGCTGCCGACGATCGACCGCACCAAGTTCGCCAGCGCGTCGGGCGTCGCCAAGGGCGGCTACGTGCTCGCGGGCGGCGACGCCACGCCGGAGGTGATCCTGATCGGCTCGGGCTCCGAGGTGCAGCTCTGCATGCAGGCCTACGAGAGCCTGGTCGCGGAGGGGGTGACGGCGCGCGTCGTCTCGATGCCGTCCTGGGACCTGTTCGAGCGCCAGGACGAGGCCTATCGCGAGAGCGTGCTGCCGCCGGCCGTGCTGGCCCGCGTCGCCGTGGAGCAGGGCTCGGCGATCGGCTGGGACCGCTACGCGGGCTCGGCCGGCACGATCATCGGCATGCACACCTTCGGCTCCTCGGCGCCGATCAAAGACCTGCAGGCCAAGTTCGGCTTCACCCCGGAGAAGGTGCTGCTGGCCGCCCGCGACCAGATCGCCAAGCACCGGGGCGCGCGCAAGCCCTAGCGGCCGCGACCCGGGTCTGCGTTCCGTGCCGGAGCCAAGACCCGGGTCGTGTGTTTGATCCCCAGAACTCATCGACCAAGACATACCGACCAAGACAGACCCGCCGAGGCCGGCCGACCAGGCCCGGCCGGCATCGACGACGTGAAGACCGACGATCTGCGAGGCATCGACATGAACGCGCTCAAGGCCCTGCACACCGAACAGGATCAGGCGGTCTGGCTCGACTTCGTCGCCCGCGGCTTCATCGCCAAGGGCGAGCTCAAGGCGCTGGTCGAGAACGACGGCCTGCGCGGCGTCACCTCCAACCCGTCGATCTTCGAGAAGGCCATCGGCCATTCCGACGAGTACGATGCCAGCCTCAAGGGCGTGATGGAGCAGGGCGACAGCCGCGTCATCGACCTCTACGAGGGCCTGGCCATCGCCGACATCCAGGCGGCGGCCGACGTGCTGCGCCCGGTCTACGAGGCGTCCGACGGCGCCGACGGCTACGTCAGCCTCGAGGTGTCGCCCTACCTCGCCCTACAGACCGAGGAGACGCTGGAGGAGGCCCGCAGGCTCCACAAGGCGGTCGGCCGCGACAACCTGATGGTGAAGGTGCCGGCGACGCCGGAGGGCATCCCGGCGATCCGCCAGCTCACGGCGGAGGGCATCTCGATCAACGTCACCCTGCTGTTCTCGCAGGGCGAGTACGAGAAGGTCGCCCGCGCCTTCGTCGAAGGGCTCGCGGAGCATGCCCGCAACGGCGGCGACGTCTCGCGGATCGCCAGCGTCGCGAGCTTCTTCATCAGCCGCATCGACGTGCTCGTCGACAAGCTGCTGGACGAGAAGATCGCGGCGGCCAACGACCCCGACCAGAAGGCCGCCCTGGAGCACCTCAAGGGCAAGGTCGCGATCGCCAACGCCAAGCTCGCCTACCAGCGCTACAAGGCGGTGTTCGGGGAGGCTGCGTGGACGGCACTCGCCGAGAAGGGCGCCAAGGCGCAGCGGCTGCTCTGGGCCTCGACCGGCACCAAGAACAAGGCCTACCGCGACGTGCTCTACGTCGAGGAGCTGATCGGCCCGAACACCGTCAACACCATGCCGCCGGCGACCATGGACGCGTTCCGCGACCACGGCGAGGTCCGCAACGCGATCGAGGAGGACGTGGCCGGGGCGGAGGCCGTGATGGCGCGCCTTTCCGAGGCCGGCATCGACATCGACGCGGTGGCCCGGCAGCTGGTCGAGGAGGGCGTGCAGCTGTTCATCGACGCCGCCGACAAGCTGCTCGGCGCGGTCGCCGGCAAGCGCGTGGCGCTGCTCGGCCACCGGCTCGACGGCCAGAGCCTCAAGCTCGGCGACGCGCTCGCGACCGAGACCGGCAAGGCGGTCGAGGCCTGGCGCGCGAGCGGCGCGATCCGCCGGCTCTGGGCGCACGACACCACGGTCTGGTCGGGCGCCGACGAGGACAAGTGGCTCGGCTGGCTCCGCATCGTCGAGGACGAGCTGGAGCGCGCCGACGCCTACGCCGCGCTCTCGGCCTGGGTGCGGAGCCGGGCGTTCAGCGACGTCGTGGTGCTCGGCATGGGCGGGTCGAGCCTCGGCCCGGAAGTGCTCGGCCTGACCTACGGCAACCGCGACGGCTTCCCCAAGCTCTCGATCCTCGACTCGACCCATCCCGACGAGGTCCGTGCGCTCGAGGCCACCCTCGACCTGCCGCGCACGCTGTTCATCGTCGCCTCCAAATCCGGCTCGACGCTGGAGCCGAACGTCTTCCGCGACTACTTCCTGGCGCGGATGAAGGCGGTCGTCGGCGACCGCGCCGGCGCGCATTTCCTCGCGGTCACCGATCCCGGCTCGGCCATGGAGAAGGCGGCCGAGGCCGACGGCTTCCGGCAGATCTTCCATGGCGTGCCGCAGATCGGCGGGCGCTACTCGGTGCTCTCGGCCTTCGGGCTGGTGCCGGCGGCCTGCATCGGCATCGACGTGAAGGATTTCCTGGAGCGGGCGCGGATCATGGTGCGCTCCTGCGGCCCGGCCGTGCCGCCGACCGAGAACCCCGGGGTGCTCCTCGGCGCCGCGATGGGCACCGCGGGGCTGGCCGGCCGCGACAAGGTGACGATCGTCGCCTCGCCGGCGATCGCGAGCTTCGGCGGCTGGGCCGAGCAGCTCATCGCGGAATCTACGGGCAAGCAGGGCAAGGGCCTGATCCCGATCGACGGCGAGCCCGTCGACGTGCCGGCCGCCTACGGCCACGACCGCGTCTTCGTCTACCTGCGCCTCGACGGCCATGCCGACGAGCGCCAGGACGAGACCCTGCGCGGCCTGGAGCGCGACGGTCATCCGGTGGTGCGCATCACCCTCGACACGGTGGAGCAGCTGCCGCAGGAGTTCTTCCGCTTCGAGATGGCGACCGCGGTGGCCGGTGCCCTGCTCGGCATCAACCCGTTCGACCAGCCCGACGTCGAGGCGAGCAAGATCGAGACGAAGAAGTTGTTCGAGGCCGCCGAGGCGAGCGGCGCGCTGCCGCCCGAGACGCCGGTGTTCGAGGACGAGACCATCGCCCTCTACGCCGACCCGGCCAATGCCGGCGCGCTGCCGGCGGCGACGGACGGCCTCGAGGCCGGGCTCAAGGCGCAGGTCGCCCGGCTCAAGGCCGGCGACTACCTGGCGCTGCTCGCCTACGTGCCCCGCAACGCGGCGAACCACGCCACGCTGCAGCAGGCCCGCCTCGCGATCCGCGACGCGAAGCACGTGGCGACCTGCCTCGAGTTCGGGCCGCGCTTCCTGCACTCGACGGGGCAGGCCTACAAGGGCGGCCCCGACAGCGGCGTGTTCGTGCAGATCACCGCTGATCCGACCGAGGATCTCGCGATTCCGGGGCGCAAGCTCGGCTTCGGCACGGTGGTCGCGGCGCAGGCGCGCGGCGACCTGTCGGTGCTGTCCGAGCGCGGGCGCCGCGCCTTGCGGATCCACATCAAGGGCGGCGACGTCCCGGCGGGCCTCAAGCGGATCGCCGCGGCCCTGACCGCCGCCGCGGGCTGAGCGACCCGACGCACGATCGCGCCCGGCTCCGCCACGCGGGCGCCGCCGGGCATGAGGGGCCCGACCCCGATAGAGTCTCAAACGGAGTGCCAAACCAATGCAGCTCGGCATGATCGGCCTCGGCCGGATGGGTGGCAACATCGTCCGGCGCCTCCTGCGCGACGGGCACACCGCGGTGGTCTTCGACCAGAACCCGGAGGCGGTGAAGGCTTTGGTCGAGGCCGGCGCGGTCGGCGCCGACAGCCTGGAGGACTTCGTCGGCAAGCTCGACGTTCCGCGGGCCGCCTGGGTGATGCTGCCGGCCGGCGCCATCACGGAGGGAACCGTCAAGGCCCTGTCCGGCCTGATGCAGGCCGACGACGTGATCATCGACGGCGGCAACTCGTTCTACGGCGACGACGTGCGCCGCGCCGGCGAGCTCAAGGGCAAGGGCATCCACTACGTCGACGTCGGCACCTCGGGCGGCGTCTGGGGGCTGGAGCGCGGCTACTGCATGATGATCGGCGGCGACACCGCCGCCGTCGGCAGGCTCGATCCGATCTTCGCGACGCTGGCGCCCGGCATCGGCGACATCCCGCGGACGCCGGGCCGCGAGGGGCGCGACCCCCGCGCCGAGCAGGGCTACATCCATGCCGGCCCGAGCGGGGCGGGCCACTTCGTCAAGATGATCCACAACGGCATCGAGTACGGGCTGATGCAGGCCTATGCCGAGGGCTTCGACATCCTCAAGCACGCCGACAGCGAGAACCTGCCGCCCGAGCGCCGGTTCGACCTCAACCTCGGCGACATCGCCGAGGTCTGGCGCCGCGGCAGCGTGGTCTCGTCCTGGCTCCTCGACCTGACGGCGAACGCGCTGGCGACCGACGAGAAGCTCGACGACTATTCCGGCTACGTGGAGGATTCCGGCGAGGGGCGCTGGACGATCAATGCGGCGATCGAGGAATCCGTCCCGGCCACCGTGCTCTCGAACGCCCTCTACCGCCGCTTCCGCTCGCGCGAGGACGCCTCCTACGCCGACAAGATGCTGTCGGCGATGCGCAAGGGCTTCGGCGGGCACCAGGAGCCCAAGAAGTCATGACGGCCGCGCTGCCGCCCGATGCCGTGGTCCTGCCCGATGCCGACGCCGTGGCCCACGAGGCGGCGGAGCGCCTGATCGCCGCCTGCGAGGCCTCCCGATCCGAGCGGATCGCGATCGCCTTGTCCGGCGGCTCGACGCCGAAGCGGCTCTATGCGCTGCTGGCCGGCCCGGACCATGTCGGCCGCGTGCCGTGGGACCGGGTCCACTGGTTCTTCGGCGACGACCGGGCGGTGCCGTGGGACCACGCCGACAGCAACGTCCGCATGGTCCGCGAGGCCTTCGGCCACGGCACGGCGGTGCCGGCGGCGCACCTGCACTTCATCCCGACCGACGCGGGGCCCGAGGCCGCGGCCGAGACCTACGCGCGCACGCTCCTGGAATTCTACGGCGCCGACCGGCTCGATCCGGCCCGCCCGCTGTTCGACTGCGTCCTGCTCGGGCTCGGCGAGGACGGACACACCGCCTCGCTGTTCCCGGGCAAGCCGGCCCTGTCCGAGACGGCCAGGCTCGTCGCCCCCGTGCCCGAGGCCGGGCTCGCGCCCTTCGTGCCCCGCGTGACGCTGACCTATCCGGCGCTCGCGTCCTCCGCCCTGGTCCTGTTCCTGGTGAGCGGCGAGAGCAAGCGCGCGGCGCTCCGGCGGCTCGCCGCGGGCGAGGATCTCCCGGCCGGGCGGGTGACGAGCCAGGGCCGGATCGCCTGGCTGCTCGATGCGGCCGCGGCCGCGTGACGGGACCGCCCCCGCGGGCCGCCGGCCCCTGACCGGCGGCCCGCGGGGATCGGCTCAGCGATGCCGGCGGTGACGGCGCATCATCGGCCTGCGTGCCGTCATGCTGCCCATGCGCGCGGTCCGATGCTGGCCGGCGAAGGTGCTGTTGCCGGTCGCCGCCGCGTTGCGGTCGAGGCCGTCGCCGGCGGCGGCGTGGCCCGGCAGGCTCGATCCTGCCAGGAGGCCGAGGGCCAGCGTCGCGCCGAGGAGGAGGGTCTTCATGTCGGGATGGCTTTCTCGAGGATGCGATCGTCGTGCCCGAACGGGCTTCGGGCAGGCGGGTATCCATCCGCTCAAGGCATCGTGACCGACGGCACCGGGGGAGATCCGAGGCGGGCGCCTCGCCCACGAAGTCCCGCGGCGGCGATGCACCTGCGGCCATGGCGTCGGGGGGCGGTGCTCTGCTAGGTCAGGCGTCTTCGGGACGGGCGAGAGGGACGCTATGATCGACGGGGTGCGGATTCTGGTCCTGGCGGCGCTCGCCGGCGTCGCCGTCGCGGGGCCGGCCACGGCGCAGGGCGCCAAGCCCGCCTTCGTGTTCACCGGCATCCCCGACCAGGACGAGAGCCGCCTGGTCGAGCGCTTCGGCAAGGTCGCGGCCTACCTCGAAGGCAAGCTCGGCGTGCCGGTGACCTACATCCCGGTGAAGAACTATCCGGCGGCCGTCACCGCCTTCACCAACGGGCAGGTGCAGCTCGCCTGGTTCGGCGGCTTCACCGGCGTGCAGGCCCGCAAGGCCGTGCCGGGCTCGCAGGCGATCGCGCAAGGGGCCGAGGATGCCGCCTTCAAGACCTACCTCATCGCCAACGCGAAGACCGGCCTTGCGAAGGCGGCCGACTTCCCGACGGCCATCGCCGGCAAGAGCTTCACCTTCGGCTCGCGCGCCTCGACCTCGGGGCGGCTGATGCCGGAATACTTCATCCGGCAGGCCTTTCCCGGCAAGACCCCGGAGCAGGTCTTCCCGACGGTGGGCTTCTCGGGCGATCACAGCCGGACGATCCAGCTCGTCCAGTCGGGGGCCTTCGCCGTCGGCGCGGTCGACTACTCGGTCTGGGATCTCGACACCAAGGCCGGCAAGGTCGACCCCAAGGCGGTCTCGGTGATCTGGGAGAGCCCGACCTTCCCCGACTACCAGTGGACGGTCCGCGGCGACGTCGACGCGATCTACGGCGAAGGCTTCACCGCGCGGCTGAAGGCGGCGCTCGTCGGCATCACCGATCCGGCGATCCTCGCGCCGTTCGGCCGCTCGAAGTTCATCCCCGTCGACAACGCGGCCTACGCGCCGCTGATCGCGGTGGGCCGGTCGACCGGCCTGCTCGACTGACCCGACGATGGCCGAACCTGCGATCCGGCTGACGAACGCGAGCGCCGCCTACGACGGGCGCGCGGTGCTCTCCGGCATCGACCTGACGGTCCGCGCGGGCGAGCGGGTCGCGCTGATGGGGCGTTCCGGCGCCGGCAAGTCGACGCTGATCGGCCTGATCCAGGCGCAGGCCCCGGAGCGGGTCGCCCTGGTGCCGCAGGCGGCCGCGCTCGTGCGGACGCTGTCGGTGTTCCACAACGTCTACATGGGCCGGCTCGACCGCCGCTCGACCCTGCACAACCTGCGCACCCTGGCCTTCCCCGCCGCCGCCGACCTCGCCGAGATCCGTGCCGTGCTGGCCCGCGTCGGGCTGGCGGAGAAGATCCGCGACAAGGCCGGCGCGCTGTCGGGCGGGCAGCAGCAGCGGGTCTCGGTCGCCCGCGCGCTCTACAACGGCCGGCCGATCCTGGTCGGCGACGAGCCGGTCTCGGCGCTGGACCGGATGCAGGGCGCCGCGGTGCTCGCCGAGATGGCCCGCAGCCACGAGACCCTGGTGGTGGCCCTCCACGACGTCGCGCTGGCGCTCGCCCACACCGACCGGATCGTGGTGCTGGATGCCGGCCGCATCGTCCTGGACGCGCCGGCCCGCACCCTCGACGCCGCCGCGCTGAGCCCCTTCTACCAGGCGGCGGCGTGATCGGGCGGCAGCGCTCCGCCCCGGGCTACGCCGCCGTCAGCCGCTGGTTCGCGGCCGCGGCGCTCGCCGCGCTGTTTCTCGCCGACCTGCACGTCACCAGCCTGAACCCCTGGGCCGATCTCCAGCGCCTGCTGGCCGGGCTGATCCGGCCGGACCTGCTCTCGGTGGAGGGCTGGAGCGTCGTCTACACCGTCGCCTTCGCGGTGCTCGGCGTGACGTGTGGGGCCGGCACCGGGTTCCTGCTGGCGATTCCCTTCGCGCGGTTCCGCAGCATCCGCCTCCTCTGCGCCGGGCTCCGCGCCGTGCACGAGCTGTTCTGGGCGCTGCTGCTGATGCAGGTGTTCGGGCTCTCGGCCACCACCGGCATCCTCGCCATCGCCCTGCCCTACGCGGGCATCTGCGCGAAGGTCTATTCGGAGATCATCGAGGAGGCCGACCTCTCGGCCCTGCGGGTGCTGCCCGAGGGCACGGGCAGCGTCTCCGCCTTCCTCTACGCCCGCCTGCCGGAGGTCGCCGGGTCCTTCCGGCACTACACGCTCTACCGCTTCGAATGCGCCATGCGCTCGACCCTGGTGCTCGGCTTCATCGGCCTGCCGACCATGGGGTTCTATCTCGAATCCGCCTTCCGGCAGGGGCGCTACGCCGAGGCCGGCGCGCTGCTCCTGGTGTTCTACGCGCTGATCGGCTCGCGCCGGCTCTGGGTGCGGGTGGGGTCCGTGCCGGTGCTGATCGCGGCGAGCGCGCTGGCGCTGCCGGCCACGATCGGCACCACGAACGTCGGCGCCAGCCTCCTCCGCTTCCTCACCCACGACGTCGTCCCCGCGCCCCTGCGCGGCGCCAGCCTTCTCGATCCCGAAACCCTGCCCCGCCTCTGGGCCTGGTTCGTGCCGATCCTGACCGGGCAGATCCTCCCCGGCGCGGTGCAGACGCTGGTGCTGGCGCAGATCGCCCTCGTCGCCACCGCCCTCGGCGCGCTCGTGCTGTTCCCGCTGGTGTCGCGCCGGTTCTCCGGCCGGTTCGGGTCGCCCGCGGGGCGCGTGCTCCTCGTGGTGCTGCGCTCGACGCCGGAATACATGCTCGCCTACGTGCTGCTGCAGATGCTCGGCCCCTCGATGCTGCCGGCGATCCTCGCGCTGTCGATCCACAACGCCGGCATCGTCGGCTATCTGATGGGCCGCCACGCCGACGCGCTGCCCTACCGGGCGGACGCGCCGCGCGGCCTGAACCTCTACGCCTACGAGACCGTGCCGCGGCTCTACGGGCAGTTCCTCGCCTACCTGCTCTACCGCTGGGAGCTGATCCTGCGCGAGAGCGCGATCTTCGGCATCCTCGGCGTCGCGACGCTCGGCTACTACGTCGACGCCGCGATCTCGGAATTGCGCCTCGACGTCGCCGTGGTGCTGATCGCCGCCACCGCCGCGATGACGGTCGCGGTCGACGCCGCGTCGCGGGCGCTGCGGACGGCGTTGCGCATCAACACCCTGCCGACGCGGCTCGCCGACCCGGTGACGGGCCCCCCGCCGGCGCCCGCCCGGGCCTGAGATCGGATGCCAACCATGCTCAACTGCGCGATCCTCGACGACTACCAGGGCGTCGCCACCACGCTGGCGGACTGGTCTCCCGTCCGGGACCGGGTCGCGCTGCGGACCTTCCGCGCGGGCTTCGCGACGCAGGACGCGCTGGTCGAGGCCATCGCCGAGTGCGAGATCGTAGTGATGATGCGCGAGCGCACGCCGTTCCCGGCCGCCCTGCTCGCGCGCCTGCCGAAGCTGAAGCTCCTGGTCACGTCCGGCATGCGCAACGCGAGCATCGACCTCGCGGCGGCCAAGGCACGCGGCATCACCGTCTGCGGCACGGCGAGCGGTTCCGAGCCGCCGGTGGAGCTGACCTGGGCGCTGATCCTGGGCCTCGCCCGCCGCGTCGTGCCGGAGGCGAACGCGCTCCGGGCCGGCGGCTGGCAGACGAGCGTGGGCGCGGATCTCGCCGGCCGCCGCCTCGGCATCCTGGGGCTCGGCAAGATCGGGACCCGCGTCGCCCGCATCGGCCAGGCCTTCGGCATGGCGGTCTCGGCTTGGAGCCCGAACCTCACGGCGGAGCGGGCGGCGGAGGCCGGCGTCGCGCTCGCGGCTTCCAAGGCGGACCTGCTGGCCGGGAGCGACGTGGTCTCGGTCCACCTGGTGCTGGGCGAGCGCACCCGCGGGCTCGTCGACGCCGCGGCGCTGGCGCTGATGCAACCCCACGCCCTGCTGATCAACACCGCGCGGGCGGGCCTCGTCGACGGGCCGGCGCTGCAGGCCGCGCTCCGGGACGGGCGGATCGGCGGGGCCGGCCTCGACGTGTTCGAGACCGAGCCGCTGCCGGCGGACTCGCCCTGGCGCAGCCTGCCGAACCTGCTGGCCCTGCCCCATCTCGGCTACGTCAGCGAGGCCAACTACCGCACCTACTTCACCGAGGCGGTGGCCGACATCCAAGGGTTTCTCGACGGCGCGCCGGTGCGGGTGATCGGGTGACGGTCGCGTTCGTCGCCGGATCGCCCGCGGGTCCCTTCTCCCAGGGGGAGAAGGACAGGATGAGGGGCGTGCGTCGTCCGGAGAGGCTGCACCTCTCACGCCGGTTCTCGCGTTCCAGTCTGTCGGATTCGCCCCTTCCGCACCGATGAGCGGACGGGGCAAAGCTTCCCACCCCGAGCGCTTGCGGGTCGAGGCATGGGACCCCTACGGAGAGGTCACGCCCCTCATCCCACCCTTCTCCCCCTGGGAGAAGGCGCCACGGAGCGCTGCCCCGGGCTCACCCCTTCACCAGCGGGCAGCCCCCCTCGGCCAGCGGGCGGAACACCTCGTTGCCGGGGTTGACCGCCAGGACGTTGTAGAGGTCCCACTCGCCCTTGGAGTCGGCGGGCTTCTTGACCTCGAACAGGTACATGTCGTGGATCTTGCGCCCGTCAGCGCGGATCGTGCCCTTGCCGAAGAGCGGGTCGTCGGTCGGCATGTCCTTCATCTTGGCGACGACGGCGGCGCCGTCCTTCGCCGAATGGAGCGCGGCCACCGCCTTCAAGTAGTGCAGGAAGCCGCCGTAGACGCCGGCCTGGTAGGCGGTGGGCTTGCGGCCGCCGTCGCGCTTCGCGAAGCGCTCGGAGAAGGCGCGGGTCCGGTCGTTGAGGTCCCAGTAGAACGCCTCGGTGAGCGTCAGCCCCTGGGCGATCGTGGTCCCGAGGGCGTGGATGTCGGTCGAGGAGATCAGCAGCGCGGCCAGCGCCTGCCCGCTCTCGCGGATGCCGAACTCGTGCGCCTGCTTGATCGCGTTGGCGGCATCGCCCCCGGCATTGGCGAGCCCGATCACCTTGGCCCCCGACCCCTGCGCCTGGATCAGGAACGACGAGAAGTCGGCGGTCGGGAACGGCGTCTTGACGGTGCCGAGCACCGTGCCGCCGTTCTTGAGCACCACCGCGCGGGTGTCGCGCTCCAGCGCGAGGCCGAAGGCGTAGTCGGCGGCGAGGAAGAACCAGGTGTCGCCGCCGCGCTTCAGCATCGCCTTGCCGTTGCTGGTCGCGAGCGCCACCGTGTCGTAGGTCCAGTGCACGGTGTTGGGGGTGCATTGCGCACCGGTTAGGTCCGGCGTGCCGCCGCCGGAATTCACGAAGACCTTGTTCTTCTCGCGGGTGATCGCGTTGACGGCCAGCGCCACCGAGGAGGTCGGCACGTCGAACACCGCGTCGACCCCGTCGCGATCGTACCATTGCCGGGTCAGCGCGGCGCCGATGTCGGGCTTGTTCTGGTGGTCGGCGGAGACGATCTCGACGGTCAGCCCGTGCTCGGCCGGCTTGAAGTCCTCGAGCGCCAGGCGCGCGGCGATCACCGCGCCCTCGCCGGTGGAGTCGGAATAGACCCCCGAGCGGTCGTTGAGCACGCCGATCTTGACGGGCGCGAGGTCCGCCGGGGCGGTCTTCTCCTGTGCGAGCGCCGCGTGCGCGCCGACGAGGCAGGCGGCCGCGGTGACGAGGTGGCGGATCATGGCGTCTCTCCCGAGGGACGCCGCCGGCAGCGTTCATCGCCGCTCGGCCTTCGCGTCCGGACGCCATTGAGCGCGAAAGGCGCCCGCCTGTCAGCCGTCCGTCGTGCCGGATCGGGCCGGCTGTAACCGGGGTGCGCGCGGGCCGGAGGCCTCAGCCGGCCGCCAGCCCCGGGACCGGCACGCCGAACGCCTGCGCCAGCAGGACCGCGTTGAGGCAGAGCACGAGGGCCGCGCCCGCCACCGCCGCGACCTGCGTCGCCCGCCGGTTGGCGAAGGCGCCCATCAGGTCCGGGCGGCGGGTGAACAGCACCAGCGCGATCATCGGCACCGGCAGCGCCAGCGACAGCACCACCTGCGAGAGCACCAGCGCGCGGGTCGGGTCGACGCCGATCCCGATCACGACGAAGGCCGGCACCATCGTCGCCAGCCGCCGCACGATCAGCGGCACGCGCCAGCCCAGGAAGCCCTGCATCACCATCTGCCCGGCCATCGTGCCGACCACCGAGGACGAGACGCCGGACGCGATCAGCGAGACCAGGAACGCGCCCGCGGCCGCCGGGCCGAGCAGCGGCGTCAGCGTCCTGTAGGCCTGGTCGATCTCGGCGACCTCGCTGTGGCCGAGGTGGAAGGCGGCCGCCGCCATGATCACCATGGCGATGTTGACCAGGCCGGCGAGCGCCAGCGCCACCACCACCTCGCGGTTCGAGTAGCGCAGGAGCAGGCGCCGGTCGGCGTCGTTGCGGACCCCGCCGCGTCCCTGCGTCAGCCCCGAATGCAGGAACAGCGCGTGCGGCATCACCGTGGCGCCGATGATGCCGACTGCGATGGTCAGCGCCTCGGCGTCCGGGATCCGCGGCGTCGTCAGCCCCCTGGCCGCGTCGGCCCAGGCGATCGGCGCGATGAACAGCTCGATCGCGTAGCAGAGGCCGATGGTCGCCACCATCGCGCCGATGACGATCTCCATCCAGCGGAATCCGCCGCGCTCGAGCAGCAGGATCGCGTAGGTGACGACGGCCGTGACCACCATGCCGGCGAACAGCGGCATCCCGGTGAGCAGGGCCAGGCCGATCGCGCCGCCGAGGAATTCCGCGAGGTCGGTGGCCATCGCGGCGAGCTCGCTCACCGCCCACATCGCGAGCCGCACCGGCCTCGGGAACTCGTCGCGGCAGAGCTCGGCGAGGTTGCGGCCGGTGACGATGCCGAGCTTGGCCGAGAGCGCCTGGAACAGCATCGCCACGAGGTTGGCGGCGAGCACCACCCAGAGCAGGCCGTAGCCGTACTTGGCGCCGGCCTGGATGTTCGTCGCGAAGTTGCCGGGGTCCATGTAGGCGATCGACGCCATCACGGCCGGCCCGGTGAACAGCAGGAAGCGGCCGCGCCCGACGGCCCGCCCGTCGAGCACGTCGCGGATGCGCCGCTCCGTGCGCAGGCTCAGGCTGTCGCGCTGCGGTGCGGTCCGGCCGCCGGCCGGCGTGTCCGCGATGGGTTGGTCCATGAACGTCGCCGCGATCCTGCCCGGCCCCGTGCCGCGCGCTTTATAGCATGAGCTATAAAGATGTGCTCGGGCTCAAGGTCAAGATCGAATCTTGCGCGCGCCCGGGGCTCCCCTTCCGCGCCGCTTTTGCTAAACAGGCTGCCTGCGCCGCAGCCGCCCGGCCTATGGGTGTGATCGCAGGCTTCGGGCGCGAAACCGCAAAGCGTTTCCGCGCGACCTGCCCAAGGGGGGAGAGAGCCGGCACCATGCAGGATCCGCCACGATCCGAGCCCGCGCTCATCGACCCGGAGGTCCATGTCGAGAGCTTCCGGCAGGCCCGCGAGGCCCGGCGCTCCGAGCTCGTCGAGGACTACGTCGAGCTGATCGCCGACCTGATCGGCGACGGCGGCGAGGCGCGCCAGGTCGACATCGCCGCCCGCCTCGGCGTGGCGCAGCCGACCGTCGCCAAGATGCTGAAGCGGCTGGCCGAGGACGGCCTCGTGCAGCAGCGCCCCTATCGCGGCGTGTTCCTCACCGAGGCCGGACGGGCGCTCGCGAGCCAGGCGCGCGAGCGCCACCGCATCGTCGAGCGCTTCCTGTGCGCCCTCGGGGTCAGCCCCGAGACCGCGCGGCGCGACGCCGAGGGCATCGAGCACCATGTCAGCGGCGAGACCCTGGAGGCGTTCCGGCGCTTCTGCGAAGGCCGGCCCGACGCGTGACGCTCGGCGCCTTCGACCCGGGTCGGAGGCATCCGCCGCAGCGGCGGCCCACGTTCGCGCCTGCGGCCGAGCCTCGTCGCCCCCGAAGGCGGATCTCACCCGAACAGGTCGACGGTGGTGAAGCCGCGGGCTTCCAGGCGCTCGGCGAGCACGCGCCGGTGGCAGCGCTCGGGGTCGCGCTCGAAGCAGAGCAGGCAGGTCGGCGCGGCCTCGGCCATCCCGGCGAGCGCATCGAGGGCGAGGCCGCCGTCGGCGGTGTCGAGCACGGCCTCGCAGTAGATCCTGCGCATCAGCGCCGCGTCGTGGCCGCGGGCCGCCTCGCGCCCGGCCTTCGGCGTGCCGAGGCTGCGCAGGTGGGCGTAGGCGAGGCCCGCCTCCTCGATCCCGGCCTTGAGCGCCCCCTTCGAGAACCCGCGCTTGCGCGAGTTGGCGACCGCCCGCACGTCCGCGAGCAGGCCGCATCCGGCCTCGCGGAGGGCGGCGGTCAGGCGCTCCGGATCGAGCCCTTCGTAACCTATGGTGAATAGAACCTTACCCAACCCGAGCCCTCCGAAGAAGCGAGGCGGCAGCGTGACTTAACCCGCGGCGCGCGGGCCAGCGCGGACGCGCTCCACGCGGTCATGTGTCTCGTCCGACACGGGTTCCGGAATTCCGCCGCATTGACGGCAAAAGTCTGTTAACCGCCCCGGGGCCATCGAATAGCTCTGTTGTGGCGCTTCACCAGATGGCGGGCCGGGCATCGATGTCGCTGAGGAATGCTCGTCCTGTGGATCTCGCCTCGACCTCGGCCGGCCTGCGCGCGGTCGCCAAGCGCATCCTGGCGGCGACGCTTCTGGCGAGCCTCGCGGCTTGCGCCTCCAACAACGACTTCTACCCGACGAACGGCGACGCGAAGCCCCATCCGGGCGTCGCGCGGGCCAAGAGCCATCCGATCCAGGGCATCGACATCTCGAAGTGGCAGGGACCGGTCGACTGGGCCTCGGTGCGCGCCGCCGGCACCCAGTTCGCCTTCATCAAGGCGACGGAGGGCGGCGACCACGTCGACGACCGCTTCCGCGCAAACTGGGACGCCGCCGGCCAGGCGGGCGTGCCGCGCGGCGCCTACCACTTCGTGTTCTGGTGCCGCTCGGCCAAGGAGCAGATGGACTGGTTCAAGAAGAACGTCCCCAACGACCCGACCGCCCTGCCCCCGGTGCTGGACGTGGAGTGGAACGGCCATTCGCAGACCTGCCCGAAGAAGCTGCCGAAGGCGCAGGCCCTGGCGATGACGACCTACATGCTCGAGGAGATGGAGCGGTACACCGGCAAGCGGCCGATCATCTACACCGACATCACCTTTCACAAGGACGTGCTCGAGGGCGAGCTGCCGGATTACCCGCATTGGCTGCGCTCGACCGCAGCCGAGCCCGAGCAGCGCTTCGCCAACCGCAAGTGGATGCTGTGGCAGTTCACCTCGACCGGCCGCGTGCCGGGGGTGCGCGGCGACGTCGACCGCAACGCCTTCTACGGGACGCCGGCCGAGTGGGCCTCGTTCCTCTCGACCGATTGCGACCCACGCGAGCACCGCCGCCTCTCCGAGCAGGGCCTCTGCACCGGCAAGTAGAAAGCCGGCCGGCACCCCTCTGAAAGCGCTTCCCGCCGACGCGCGATCGCGCCGGCGCAGCCGCGCGCAAATGTCGAAAAATCATCGAATTCGCGCATCTTCTGTCCACTAATGGACGGACTGCGGCCGGGTCGCTCCTGTAGGTTGTGACGATCCGCCCTCCACCGTCGAATCGCATGTCGGTCGCGTCTTCCTCCCCGTTCGACGGCAACCGCCTGCTCGAGAGCCTGCGCGGCGCCGACCGCGCCCTGCTGGCGCCGCATCTCGAGCCGGCCGCCTACGAGAAGCGCGACGTGCTCTTCGCCACCGGCGCCGAGGTCGGCGCGATCACGTTTCCCTGCCGGCAGACGGTCGTGACCCTGCTGATCGCGATGCAGGACGGCCGCAGCGCCGAGACCGCCACGATCGGCTGCGAGGGCGCCGTCGGCGGCGCGGTCAGCGACGGCCGGGTTCCCGCCTCCACCAGCGCGGTCGTGCAGGTCGGCGGACCGGCCCTGCGCCTGGATGCGGCGCGCCTGCAGGAGGCCAAGCGCCGCTCGGCGAGCCTGCGCGCCCTGTTCACCCGCTACGCCGACTGCCTGCTGGCGCAGGTGCTGCAATCGGTGGCCTGCAACGCCCTGCACCCGATCGAGGCGCGCTGCCTGCGCTGGCTGCTGACCCTCCAGGACCGGATCGACGGCGACGTGCTGCCCGTGACCCATGAGCAGCTCGCCGCGATGCTCGGGGTCCAGCGCACCTATCTCACCCGCATCCTCAGCACGCTGCAGGCGCAGGGCCTGCTGCGCGTCGGGCGCGGCCGCATCACGATCCTCGACCGCACCGCGATGGTGGACGCCGCCTGCGAGTGCCACGGCGTCGTCCGCCGCCACTACGACACCGTGCTCGGCAGCATCCACGCCGTCGGCGGCGCGTCGGAGCGCGCGGCGGCGACCGACCGCGACGAGGGCGGAAGGAGGCGGGATGCGGCGCGCTGAACCCCGCTTCCCCATCCCACGGCCCGAGGCCGCCGCGGCGTGCGGATCGCCGCGGACGCCGCGGTGAGCGCCCCGTCCACCCTTCCCGACCGACCGGTGCGGGCCGCGCCCCGCGCAGATTCCGGAGCGCATCCGGCCAAGACCGGCTTCGACGACACCGTGCTGCTCGCGCGTGCGCTCCTCGGTGCGCCGGCCTCCTTCCTCGGCCTCGTCGACGGCGACGGCTTGGCGGTGGCGGCACGCCTCGGGATCGCCGCGCCCGACGGGCGGGCGCTGGCACGGCTGCTCTCGCGAGGGGGGCTCGATCGGGGCGGAGGCGTCCGCCAGGGACAAGTCCTCCCCCACGGCGACATCTTCCGAGACGACCTCTGCGTCCTGCCCGACCTCCGCGTCCTCGCCGACCGGGGCGCGGGGCCCGGTGGAGGCGCGCTGCCGTTCGGCTTCCTCGCGGCGCTCCGCCTCGTCTCGCGCGACGGCGTCCCGCTCGGGACGCTCTGCGTCCTCGACACCCTGCCGCGCGCCGGCCTCGCGCCCGGCCAGGAGGCGGCCTTCCGGGCGCTCGGGCGCCGCACGGTCGGCCTGCTGGAGAGCCGCGCCGCCCTCGACCGTCGGGAGGCGCGCCTCGCCCGGCAGCGCCAAGCCCTCGCGGCGCGCGCCGCCACCACCGTCCGCCTCGGCGAGAGCGCGCTGCTGATGCGGCTGGCGATCGAGGCGACCGAGATCGGGATCTGGGACTACGACCCGCTCGCCGACCGCCTCGATTGCGATGCCCACGCCCGCCGGCTGCTCGGGCTCGACGCGGCACAGCCGGCGAACCTGGCGCGGACCTTCCTGCGGGCGATCCACCCGGACGACCGGATGCGGGCCGCCGCCGACCTGCGCACCGCCCTCGACCCGGAGGGCGACGGGCGGTTCGGCGGCGACTACCGGCTGGCGCGGCCCGACGATGCGCCCTTCTGGGTCGCGATCTGCGGCCGTCCGGTGCTCGCCGGCGGCCGGGCCAACCGGATCGTCGGGAGCGTCCGGGACGTCACCGCGCGCAAGGTCGCAGACCTCGCCTCGGAGGCCGTCCGCGAGCGCTACCGCCTGATCGCGCGGGCGACCAGCGACGCGATCCGCGACTGGGATCTCGTCGCCGACACGGTCACGTGGAACGAGGCGCTCCAGACCGCCTACGGCTGGGCTCCGGACGGCGAGGCCGCCACCGGGGCATGGTGGCTGGCGCAGGTCCACCCGGCCGACCGCGACCGGGTCGAGGCGGCGCTCGGCACCGCGATCCGGGGCGGGAGCGACGCCTGGAGCCTCGAATACCGCTTCCTGCGCGCCGACGGACGCCACGCCGACGTGCTCGACCGCGGCTACGTGATCCGCGACGCGGACGGCACGCCGGTGCGCATGGTCGGCGCGATGCTCGACCTGAGCGAGCGCAACCGCGCCGAGGCCGATGTCCGCGCGATCTTCGAGGGCGCCAACGTCGGCATCGTCCAGCTCGATCCGCACAGCCTGGAGGTGCTGAGCGTCAACGCCAAGCTCTGCGCCATCTGGGGCGCGCCGGCCGCCGCCATCGTCGGCCGGTCGGTGGCGCTGTGGACCCCGCAGGAGGATGCGGCCGAGCGCGACACCCTGCACCGGCGCCTCGCCGCCGGCGAGGTCCTGCGCGAGACCCTGGAGAAGCGCTACCGCCGTGCCGACGGCCGCATCATCTGGGCCCGGGTCAACCTCGTGTCGCAGGCGCTGGGCGACCGGCTCCAGACCACCGCGATGATCGAGGACATCACGCTGGAGCGCACCACCGAAGCGCGCCACCGTGCGCTCATCGCGCTGGGCGACGCGCTGCGCGACGCCTCGGGCCGGACCGAGGCGATCGGTGCCGCCGCCGCGATCCTCGGCGCGACGCTTCCGGCGACGCGGGCGGGCTACGGCGCCGTCGATGTCGCGGGCGGCGTGTTCCAGGTCGAGGCCGCCTGGACCGCGGCGGACGCCGACCCGGCCGGCCCTCCGCCGCCCTGCCCGCTCGCCGCCTTCCCCGAGACCCTGGCGCGCCTGGCCTCGGGCCTGCCGCAGGCGATCCCCGATATCGCCGATCCGGCGCTGACCGGCGATGCCGCGGCCTATGCCGGCATGGGCGCGCGGGCCGCGATCAACGTCCCGCTGACGCGGCTCGGCCGGCTCGCCGGGGTGCTGTTCGTCCACGACCGCGCGCCGCGCGCCTGGGCCGCCGGCGAGATCGCCTTCGTGCGCGAGGTCGCCGAGCGGCTCTGGGGCACGCTCGGGCGCATCCAGGCCGAGGACCAGCAGGCGCTCCGTAACCGCGAGCTCAGCCACCGCCTCAAGAACACCCTCGCGATGGTCCAGGCCATCGCGTCGCAGACCCTGCGCAACGCCCCCGATTTCGAGAGCGCCAAGGAGGCGCTCGCCGCCCGGCTGATCGCCCTGGGCAAGGCGCACGACATCCTCCTGACGGGCGCGCGCGAGAGCGCCGGCATCGCCGCGGTGATCGCCGGGGCGCTGGCGATCCACGACGACGGCCAGGCCGGGCGCCTCGCCCTCGACGGGCCGGAGATCGAGGTCGGCCCGAAGGCGGCGCTGTCGCTGGCGCTGATGATGCACGAGCTCGCCACCAACGCGGCCAAGTACGGCGCGCTCTCGGTGCCCGGCGGCCGCGTGGCCGTGACGTGGTCGCTCGATGCCGACGCCATGGTGCGGATGCTGTGGACCGAGCGCGGCGGTCCCAAGGTCGCGCCGCCGACGCGGAAGGGCTTCGGGTCGCGGCTGATCGAGCGCGGGCTCGCGGGCGCGGTCGGGGGCGCGGTCGGCCTCGCCTACGAGCCCGACGGGGTCGTCTGCCGCGTCGAGGCGCCGCTGTCGGGCTTCCAGGCCGTGGAGTAGGCCGCGCCCGGGTCGGCGCGGGATGAGACCGCCCCGCCAAAGCGTCTCTTACGGTATCCGTCGTCCGATCCCACATCCTCCGAGATGTTCTTCCGCCGCGCCCGAAGCGACAGCTTGTGCGACCTGCCCGGTCTGGAGACCGCGCGACTGTCGATCGACGTGCTGATTCCGGGCGATGCGGAGGCGCTGCGGAGCCTCACCGACGACCCGGCGATCACCGGCGCCGTCGATTTCCTGCCCGCGCCCTTCACGCTCGAGGATGCCCGCAGGCTCATCGCCTCGGGACGCCGCCGCGAGGACCGGTTCTTCGGCGCCCGGACGCGCGAGGGCCGAACCCTGGTCGGGGTGGTCGGGACGCACCTGCGCGGAACCGAGGCGGTCGAGATCGGCTACTGGGTCGGCGGCGCCGCCCGGGGGCGCGGCCTCGCCACGGAAGCGGTGTCGGGCATCCTGGGATCGCTGTCGCTGCGCTTTCCGGCCCGCACGATCGTTGCCGAGTGCCGTCCCGGCAACGTCGCCTCCTGGGGGCTCCTGACCAAGCTCGGGTTCCGCGACACCGGCGAGGAGGGGCACCGCCCGGGCCGGCGGCTGATGGCGCGGCGGGCGATCTGAGGAGGGCTCGCGCGTTCCGACGCCCGCCCGCCAGACCTCGGCAAGGCGGGAACGATTTCGATCGTCTGGGCAAATTTACCGGGTTCACGTGCAGATTAGGACCATGATAACCGATCTATAGGAACATGCTCCACGGACTTGAGGTGGGGCGCGGGCATGGACAGCGCGGAAAACGGCTTCGTCGACGCGCGCGAAACCGTGCGCGAACGCGTCGGCGGCTGGGCGGTCCGCCGTCGCATCGCGCAGGCCGGGCCGACCCTGCTTCTCGTCGTCGGCGCCCTGCTCCTGCCGAACGCGCTGGCCATCCTGGCAAGCCTCTGGATCGGCATTCCGGCACGATCCGCTCCGATCGCGGCCTACGTCGTCGTGATCCTGGTCGGCATCCGGCTGCCGCCCCTTGCCGTGGTGCCGCTCTACCTCACGGTCGTGGCCTTCGACCTGCTGATGATCGTCTCGGAGATCTTTTTCCTCGACATCGGATCCATCCATCACAACCTCGATGCCCTGACGCATGTCCGGTTGCTGAGCTCGCCGCTCTATGCGGGGCTCACGGCGGCCCTGACGACATTCGTCGCGGCCGGCCTGTGGTTCCTCGTGCGCTACAGGGCACCCATGGTCCGAGGCAACAGGATCGTCCTCGCCCTGGCGGTGTCGGGATTCCTGTTCGCCGACATCGCGATCAACAGCTCGGCCAGCCTTTCTCTCGGCCCGGCCGCCGCCATCGGTCAGCCCTTCCAATCCGCGGTCCAGGCGTCGGGCTTCGCCGCCCTGACGGCGCCGTCGCCGCAGAAGCCGAACGTCCTTCTCGTGCTCGTCGAGAGCCTGGGCGTCCTGCGCGACCCGCGCCAGAGGGAGGTGCTGTTCTCCGCCTTCGACGACGCGGCCTTGAGGGAGGCCTTCAGCATCACGACCGGCACGACGAGCTTCTTCGGGGCGACCTCGTACGGGGAGATGCGCGAGCTCTGCCATTCGCGCTCGGCCTACACCGTTCTCCTCGACGGGCACGGACCGACCTGCCTTCCGGCCCAGCTCGCCGCGCGAGGCTACCGCACCGTCTCGGTCCACGGGTTCACGAGCGCCTTCTACGATCGGTCGTCCTGGTACCCGAAGGTGGGCTTCGTCCGAAGCGTGTTCCAGGACACTGCGACCACGGCCTACACGCGGCACTGCGGCGGCGCGTTCGTCGGCCCCTGCGACGTCGACATCGCCGAAACCATCGACGACCGGCTGTCGAAGGCGACGCAGCCGCTGTTCGTGTACTGGGTCACGCTCAATTCCCATGTCCCGGTCAGGCCCGGGGAGGCGACGCCGCGCCACGACTGCAAGACCGGTGGGCCCTTCGGCGATCCGGAGGTCTGCGCGATGGCCGAGATCTGGGAGGACCTGTTCGCGGCGGTCTCGCGTCTCGCGATCCGCAATCCGGGTACGGAGATCCTCCTGGTCGGCGATCATGCCCCCCCGCTCTGGCGCCGGGCGGCCCGCGTCCGCTTCGAGCCGGACCGGGTTCCCTGGATCCGGCTCGCGCCGCGCCATCCGGCCACGCCCGTCCTGTACCGGACGGCATCCCCGCAATAGCTTCCGACCGGCGGATCGCCGCGCGGCTCACCGGGCCGCGGCGGGCATCCCGGCCGGCATCGCCCCGCGCCCGCGATAGATCACCAGCGTCGCGACCAGTCCCAGGGCGCCGCCGAGCGACATCCACAGGCCGGGCGCGGCCTTGTCGCCGGTCGCCGCGATTAGCCACGTGGCGACGAGCGGCGTCATGCCGCCGAACAGGGCGGTCGCCAGCGAGTAGGCGAGCGAGAAGCCGGCGGTGCGGACCTCGACCGGAACGACCTCGGTCAGCGCCACCACCATCGCGCCGTTGTAGCTGCCGTAGAGGAACGAGAACCACAGCAGCACGGCGAGCATCGCCCCGAAGCTGATGTGACCCACGAGCCAGGTCAGCGCCGGGTAGGCGGTGAGCAGGGTCAGCGCCGAGAACGCGATCAGGAGCGGCTTGCGGCCGATCCGGTCGGACAGCGCCCCCATCACCGGGAGCCAGAACAGGTTCGAGACCGCGACGCAGAAGGTCACGAGCAGGCTGTCGGTGTCGGTGAGCTTGAGGACGCTCTTGCCGAAGGTCGGCGTGTAGACGGTGATCGTGTAGAACGCGATCGTGGTCATCGCGACCATCAGCATGCCGAGCAGCACGATCCGCCAGTTCGTCGCGAGCGTCCGGAAGATCTCGGCCGCCTCCGGCCGATGCTTGCGCTCGGCGAAGGCCTTGGTCTCCTCCAGCGAGTTGCGGATGTAGAACAGGAACGGCACCAGCGCGCAGCCGATGAGGAACGGCACCCGCCAGCCCCATTCCGACATCTCCTCCGGCACCAGCGCGTGGCTCAGCCCGTAGCCGATCGCGGCGGCGGCCATGATCGCCACCTGCTGGCTGCCCGATTGCCAGGACACGTAGAAGCCCTTGCGGCCGGGCGTCGCCATCTCCGACAGGTAGACCGAGACGCCGCCGAGCTCGACGCCCGCCGAGAAGCCCTGGAGCAGCCGGCCGATCAGGACGAGGGCCGGGGCGAGCAGGCCGATGGTGGCGTAGGCCGGCACGAAGGCGATCAGCACCGTGCCGGCGGCCATGATCGCCAGGGTGGTGATCAGCCCCTTGCGGCGCCCCACCCGGTCGACGTAGGCGCCGAGCAGCACGGCGCCGAGCGGCCGCATCAGGAAGCCGGCACCGAACGTCATGAAGGTCAGCATCAGGGAGGCGAACTCGTCGCCGGCCGGGAAGAACGCCTTCGCGATGTGGGTCGCGTAGAAGCCGAACAGGAAGAAGTCGAACATCTCCAGGAAGTTGCCGCTGGTGACGCGGAGCACCGCCCCGACCGTCGACCCGGAGGATTTTTCGTAAGGTCCCGCCACGGCTGCGCCTCGTCCCGCGATCCGGCCTGCGCCGTCCGCGCCACTGTTCGCCGGGACGGGCGCGGGCTCAAGTCGCGATGTCGCCGATCGGGGGACTTTTTCGCGCGCTTGAACGTGGGGGCGCTACTCGGCCGCCGCGGCCTGGGGCGTCGTGCCGGCGATCCAGGCCGACAGGTCGGCGCGCGCCCGGTCGGTCAGGGCTTGGCGCTTGAGCATCGCCTTCTCCGGCCCGCGCAGGCGCTTGCCGGTCTCGTTGCGCGGCATCGCGGCGAGCGGCGGGAACAGGCCGAAATTGACGTTCATCGGCTGGAACGAGCGCGGCTTGCCCGGCTCCTTGGCCGTCTCCTCGGGCGCGTCGTCGAGGATGTGGCCGCCGGTGATGTGGGCGATCAGCGCGCCGAGCGCGGTCGTCTGCGGCAGGGGCTCGAGCGCCCCGCCCCGGCTCTCCGCCACCGCGAAGCGCCCGGCCATCAGGCCGATCGCCGCGCTCTCGACATAGCCTTCGCAGCCGGTGATCTGGCCGGCGAAGCGCAGCGACGGGCGCACCTTCAGGCGCAGGGTCGCGTCGAGCAGGCGCGGGCTGTCGAGGTAGGTGTTGCGGTGGAGGCCGCCGAGGCGGGCGAACTCCGCGTTCTCGAGGCCGGGGATGGTGCGGAAGACGCGGACCTGCTCGGAATAGGTCAGCTTCGTCTGGAAGCCGACCATGTTGTAGAGCGTGCCGAGCGCGTTGTCCTGGCGCAGCTGCACGATCGCGCAGGCCTTCACCTGGGGATCGTGCGGGTTGGTGAGGCCGACGGGCTTCATCGGGCCGTGGCGCAGGGTCTCGGGGCCGCGCTCGGCCATCACCTCGATCGGCAGGCAGCCGTCGAAGTACGGCGTCGAGGCCTCCCACTCCTTGAAGCCGATCTTCTCGCCGCCGACGAGCGCCGCGATGAAGGCGTCGTACTGCGTTCGGTCCATCGGGCAGTTGATGTAGTCGGCCCCCGTGCCGCCGGGCCCGACCTTGTCGTAGCGCGACTGGAACCACGCCTTGCTCATGTCGATCGAGTCGCGGTGGACGATCGGGGCGATAGCGTCGAAGAAGGCGAGCGCGTCGGCACCGGTGATGGTGCGGATCGCCTCGGCGAGGGCGGGGGCGGTGAGCGGCCCGGTGGCGACGATGCACGGCCCCCAGCTCTCCGGCGGCAGCCCGGCGACCTCTTCCCGCACGATGGTGACGTTGGGATGCGCTTCGAGCGCGGCGGTGACGGCGGCGGAGAACCCCTCGCGGTCGACCGCGAGCGCGCCGCCGGCCGGGACCTGATGCCGGTCGGCCGCCCGCAGGATCAGCGATCCGAGCGTCCGCATCTCCTGGTGCAGGAGGCCGACGGCATTGCCGTTCGGGTCGTCGGAGCGGAAGGAGTTGGAGCAGACGAGCTCGGCGAGGCCCTCGCCGTGATGGGCCTCGGTGCCGCGCACCGGCCGCATCTCGTGCAGCACCGCGTGGTGGCCGGCTTCGGCGATCTGCCAGGCGGCTTCCGAGCCTGCGAGGCCGCCGCCGACGATGTGGATGGGCGCGCTTGCTTGGGACATGCCCCTGCAGATACCGGAACGAGCCGGCCCGAGGCAACGGGCCGGCGCACGTCCGGGAGCTTCAGCCGCGGGCGATGGGGGTTCAGCCGCGGGCGATGGCGGTTCAGCCGCGGGCGATGCCCTGGATCTCGAAGCGGTTGATGCCGAGGTCGGCGAGGTCGCGGTCGGACAGGCGCGACAGCTCGGTGATGGTCTCACGGTAACGGAGATAGGCGCGGAAACGGTTGAGGACGCTACGGGCGGCGGACATGACATTGACCTTTGTTCAGGCAGGCGGTGACGACCGCTTGGGCACCGCCTGCCTCTTGTTGGTGCAATGCACTTATAAGCTTGCTGCGCCGCAGCGGCAGGCCGACATTCGTTAGCCAGCCATGCGAGCCCGGCATGCAGCGCACAACGATTTGGCAAGGTTTTGGAAAGCCTGTTTTCGAGGCCTTCGCGCGCCCCGGATCGCGTTCGCAGTTCAGGAGGCCAACGGCGTCCGATCGGCTTGGGCAACGTGCAAGCGATGACCTTGCGTCGTCTGCGCGCCGGCACCGTCGCGCATCGATCCGATCGCCGAACACTGTGGATCCGCGTGCGGCATCGTGCATATGACAACGCCGCATCGGCCGAAAGGCGCGATGCGGCGTTGTCATATGCGCGGGGCCCGGCCCGACGGCCGGGCCCGGTCTCAGTAGAACGGGCGCGGCCCGTAATAGGCCGGGCGGCCGTAGAACGGGCGCGGCGGGCCGTAGGCGTAGGGGCCGTAGACCGGCCGCCGCCAGTACGGGCGCGGGCCCCAGTTCGGCCGGCACACGCCCCACGGATTGGGATGGAAGCCGGGGCCGCAGCCGCCGGCGACGGTCTCGATCAGGGCGCCGCCGGGCAGCGGCGCCAGCGGCATGGCCTGGGCGGCGGGTGCGAGGAGCAGGGCTCCCGCCAGGCCGGCTGCCGTCGCCAGGCCGGCCCCACCAAAAGTCTTCACGTGCGTCATGACGCGATCTCCTTCGATGTCCGGCCAGGGAGGGAATGGCCGGGCAGCGAGAAAACTACGGCGTACCGGATGAATTTCCACTGACGGCCGTGTTGTGCTGCGTACAGCCAGGCTTCGGCCCGGGCGGGGCGGTCAGTGCAGAGGGGCGGTACAGGGACGGTCAGTGCAGGGGCGGGCTCATGAGGAAGCGCTCGCGGTCGCCCGAGACCAGGGTCGGCTTCAGGGCGCGGCCGTCGCGGCGGATCGTCAGCGGCACCCGCACGCCCGCTTCGCCCAGCGCCCAGACGCTGCGGAAGAAGTCGGCGAGATCCGCCACCGGCTCGCCCGCCACCGCCTCGATCACGTCGCCCGCGCGCAGGTCCGCCGCCTCGGCCGGGCCGTTGTCGGCGAGCCCCATCACCACGACGCCGTCCTCGCTCTCGGTGGCGTAGAGGCCGAGCCAGGGGCGGGCCGGACGGTTGGCGCGCCCGCGCGAGGTCAGGTCGTCGAGGATCGGCGGCAGCAGGTCGATCGGCACCACCATGTTGATCGCCCGCGGGCCCGACGTGCCGCCCTGCTGGAGCTGGAGCGAGCCGATCCCGAGGAGGTCGCCCTCCGGGCCGATCAGCGCGGTCCCGCCCCAGTTCGGATGCGAGGGGGCGGTGAACAGCGCCTCGTCCAGGACGTATTCCCAGTAGCCGGCGAATTCCTGCCGGGCGACGATCTGCGCGGCGACGCAGCGCTGGCGCCCGCCGGCGCCGGCCACCACCGCCCGGTCGCCGATCTTCAGGCTGCCGGAGGTGCCGAGCTTGAGCGCCGGCACGCCCAGCGGCCCGAGCGCCTGGACGAGGCCGAAGCCGGTGGCGGCATCGAACCCCATGACGTGGCCGGGCACGGAGCGGCCGTCGTTGGTGGTGAGCCACACGCTCTCCGCCTCGGTGACGAGGTATCCGATGGTGAGCACGAGGCCGTCCTCGCCGATGACCACGCCGTTGCCCGCCCGCTCGGTGCCGAGCGTCTCGGCGGTGAAGGCCTCGGCCGGCACGCGGGCGGAGAGCTGGACCATCGCCGTGAGGGCGCGGTCGAGGTCGTAGCCGTAATCGCCGGGCTTCGGCTGCGTCGAAGCCGGGATCTTCCAATCACCCTGCGAGGCCATGCCGCGTCGGTCCTTCGAGATGTCTGCGCTCCGGTAAGGTGCCGGAGGGTCGGTGGTCCGAGGGGCGCGAGCCGCGTGCCCCATCCGGGAGATAGGACGCGCCGACCGGTCGCGACACCCCGGCAGGGCGACGCGGCGGCGCGGCGCGAGAGGGCGGCGCGGCGCGAGGCCGTGCCGGCGAGCCGCAACGTCCGCGGGAAAGGTCGGTCCGAGCCATCGTCGCCCCGCATCGCCCCCGCGATGCATCCCTAGGGAGAACCGCAGCAATCGGGGCGCCGCGTCTTCTCATCACCGCAGAATGCGCTAACCCTTGCCGCAACGGTCCCGATCGTTCGCCTGTCCGGCGCGAGGACCTGCCGATGGGACGGGGGACGATCCTTGGGCGACCGATCCTTGGGCGACGACGCGACCCTGCAGCGGATCCTGCGCGCGATCGCCGGTGGCGACAAGGGCGCCCTGCGCTCGCTCTACGACCTGACATCACCGAAACTTTACGGGGTGATCCTGCGTATCCAGCGGGATCGGAGCGTGGCCGAGGATGTGCTTCAGGACGTCTATCTCCGCGTCTGGCAGGCGGCAGGCTCCTACGCTCCGGAATCCGGGCGGCCGATGACCTGGCTCTGCGCCATCGCGCGCAACCGGGCCATCGACGGGATCCGCCGCAAGGGCGAGGTCCAGGGACCGGTGCGCGAGGACGGCGAGGACTGGGTGGAACGTCTCATCGACCCGCACGACACCGAGGCGGCGATCGTCGGACGCGGCGCGCTCGCGGCCTGCCTCGCGCGCCTCGACGAGGCGCAGCGCGCCTGCGTCGTGCTCGCCTATTGCGAGGGCTGGTCGCGCGAGGAGCTGGCCCAGCACTACGACCGGCCCGTCAACACCATCAAGACCTGGCTGCACCGCTCGCTCGGCGCCCTCAAGGGCTGCCTGGAGGAGCAGGCGTGAGCGCCGGGCCCGAGACCGAGCGCGACCTGCGCGCCGCCGAGTACGTGCTCGGCTCGCTCTCGCCCGACGAGCGCGCGGCGTTCGAGCTGGAGCGCGTCGTCGATCCCGCCACCGCGCGCGCGGTGGCGGCGTGGGAGCGGCGGCTCGGGCCGCTGGCCCTCGCCGTTCCGGCCGAGATGCCGCCCGACCATGTCTGGCCCAGGATCGCCGGCGCGCTGACGGGGGCGGACGCGATCCCGGCCCCCGCGCCCCTGGCTTCCGCGCCCCCTGCCCCCGCGCCGACGGCCGCCAACGACGACCGCGCGATCCGCCTCGTCAGGCAGGTGCGGCGCTGGCGCCTCGTGGCGGCGGGGACGGGGCTGCTCGCGGCGGGGCTCGCGCTGTTCGTCGCGGTCGGCGGCCGGCGGGACGAGCCGGCGCCGGGCACGCGCTACCTCGCCGTGGTGCAGAGCGGCGGCGCGCTGCCCGCCCTCGTGCTGCGGATCGACACGGCGACGGGCACCGCCGAGGTGCGCCCGGTGGGCGCCGAGACCCCGTCCGGCAAGAGCCTCGAGCTCTGGTACATCGGCTCCGGGGCGTCCCCCAAGGCGATCGGCCTCGTCGGCGCCTCGGCGACCCGGATCGCCCTGCCGGCGGAGACCGCGGCGAGCGGGCTCATCGCCGTGACGGTGGAGCCGCCGGGCGGATCGCCGAACGGCGCCCCGACGGGGCCGGTGGTCTATTCCGGCACGCTGATCCGCGAGTGAGGCGGGCATCCGCGTGACCCGGCCCCGATGACCGAGGTCGGAACGAGGAACACCTCGGACCTCGCGGCCCGGGGTGTTCCTCGTCGTGCCGCGCGCCGGCGCCTCGGCCGGAGCGCGGCGGTCGCGATCAGGGCTGCAGCACGCCGTTGATGACGTGGATGACGCCGTTCGACTGCATCACGTTGGCGATGGTGACGGTGGCGGTGTTGCCCTTGGCATCGGTCACGTAGACCTTCTTGCCCTTGGACGTGACCACCAGGGGATCGCCCTCGACGGTCTTGAGCTGGGCCTCGCCGCCGCCCTTCTTGACCTCGGCCATCAGCTCCTTGGCGGTGTAGACGCCCGGGACGACGTGGTAGGTCAGGATCTTGGTGAGCGTGGCCTTGTTCTCGGGCTTCACCAGCGTCTCCACCGTGCCGGCCGGGAGGCGGGCGAAGGCGGCGTTGGTCGGGGCGAACACGGTGAACGGGCCCGGGCCCGACAGGGTGTCGACGAGGCCGGCGGCCTTCACCGCGGCCACGAGCGTGGTGTGATCCTTGGAGTTGACCGCGTTCTCGACGATCGTCTTGTTGGCATACATCGGCGCGCCGCCGACCATCGGGTTCTTGGCGAAGGCCGCGACCGGCGCGGCGCCGAGGGCGAGCGCGAGGGCGAAGGTGGCGAAGCGGGAGGCGTGATGCTGCGTCATGGGGTATCCTGACCGTTCGTAGGGCCCCGGTGCGCGGGGCTACGGGCGGCCTTACGGAGCCTCGCACGGAAAGGTTTCGGGCGGGATCGATTCCGGTCGCGCACCGGGCGCGGCGTCGTCCGAAACGTAGAAAAACCGCCCGGTCCTCGCGGACCGGGCGGTTTCTGCTTCGACCTCGGTCGGCGGCGGATCCTGCCGGACCCGCCGCGTCTCCCGGCCTCAGTACTTGCGCATCAGGGGCACCGGCGCGGCGGCGGCGGCCTGCGCCGTGTAGAGCGGCGCAATGATGCGGAACCAGCCGCGGGTCTCGTCGGCGAAGGCGCCGACGCCGCGATCGGCGACCGTACGCGTCACGAACACCTGAGCCTTGAACGCGCCGAAGTCGTAACCGACGAGGCCACCGGCCGCGAACGTGCCCTGACGCTGATAGGCCGCAAAGGCTGCGCCGCGGTTCCGGTTGATCGGAAGGTCGGTGAAGCCGTAGGCCACGGCGCCGATCTCGAACTTGCCGAAGGTCTTGGTCGCCGTCAGGTCGAGGTAGAGGCCGTCGGCGTTCACGATCGGGCCCAGTGCCGCAAACTGACCGCCGAAGCGGGCCGCGTCGTCGACGTAGAAGATGTGCGTCAGGGCCGCGGTCAGGTTGTAGCCGTCGCCGGTGTACGAGATCGCGCCGGTGTTGCGGATCGAGGTGGAGGCGTTCTGCGGCAGCACCGGGGTGCAGCCGGCGGTCAGCGTGCCGTTGCAGAGCGAGCCGCGGTCGCCGACGCCGATGTAGGCGCCGACGAGGTAGGCGGTGCTGATCTTGTTGCCGAGATCCCAGGCGAAGATGTTGCCGATGAAGGGGTTGTAGAAGTAGCTCTGGTCCTGGTTCGGGACGCCGGCCGCGTTGTTCGTGCCCACGAACACCGACGGGACCGCGATCACCGGCATGATGCTCGCGCCGAGGACCTTGAAGCCGGTCGACCAGACCAGGATCGGCACGTTGACGCCGACGTCCGGGCTGTTGCGCGCGTCGCCGCGGCCGGTGCTGAAGGTGTTGATCGCGTAGACGCCTTCCGGCAGCGGGCCGTAGGCGAGACCGACCTGCTCGCCGGGCTGCGTGGACGGCGTCGCCTGAACGCTGGTGTTCATGCCGACGGTGAGGGCGACCGCACCTGCGGCAAGCCAGGTCTTCATCATTTTCTCGTTCCTTCCCAAGGATTTCCGAACTTCGTCCCGCCGCCTCTGCACTACCTTGCCGGTCTGCCGTCTGCGCGGCTCCCGTGCGAGATGTGCCAAGCGCCCCCTACGAAGCCGGCCCGTGTCTCAACGCTGATAACTATTCTACAGAGCGCTTGGGAAAGACAGTGGAATGCCTCGGATCTGGACAGCGAGAGCCGAACCGTTGCCCAAATGCCTCAACCTTGCTGCGGTGCGGCGGCCGAGCGACGGTCGCAGAAATTGCATTCGGAGAAGCCGGATTCGGCAGAATAGCGCATCCGTTTCAGGCTCTTGTCGGGGGAAGCGTAGCGGGAGGATTCGGCAAGCCCGGCGGGACCGATCGCCATCCCGGGGGGACGTCCCGGCCCGCGCCGGCGGGCTCCGAAAGTCCCGATCGGACGGTCGGGCCGTGCCCGGACGGGCGGATCGGCCGCGAGACAGGCCGAATCGGACGCCGACGCGGCGCGACCGCTCGGCAGATCTTGCCGAGCGGATGTCCCCATCGCCGGGAGGCGGAAGGGCGCGGCGCGCCTACTCCGCGGCGGGCCGCGCCACCGCCGCCCGCGAAGCGGCCGGCTTCGCCGCGGGGCGGCGGGCGAGCACGTCGCGCAGGAAGCGCCCGGTATGGCTCGCCGTCGACGCGGCGATCTGCTCGGGCGTCCCCTGGGCGACGACCACGCCGCCGCCGTCGCCGCCCTCCGGGCCCATGTCGATCACCCAGTCGGCGGTCTTGATGACCTCGAGGTTGTGCTCGATCACCACCACCGTGTTGCCCTGGTCGACGAGCTCGTGGAGCACCTCCATCAGCTTGGCGACGTCGTGGAAGTGCAGGCCGGTGGTCGGCTCGTCGAGGATGTAGAGGGTGCGGCCGGTCGAGCGCTTCGACAGCTCCTTCGAGAGCTTGACCCGCTGCGCCTCGCCGCCCGACAGCGTCGTTGCCTGCTGCCCGACGCTGACGTAGTCGAGCCCGACGCGCTTGAGCGTCTCCATCTTCTCGCGGATCGTCGGCACCGCCTTGAACAGGTCGGCGGCCTCCTCGACGGTCATGTCGAGCACGTCGGCGATGGACTTGGCGCGGTACTTCACCTCCAGCGTCTCGCGGTCGTAGCGCTTGCCCTTGCACACGTCGCAGGTGACGTAGACGTCGGGCAGGAAGTGCATCTCGATCTTGATGACGCCGTCGCCCGAGCACGCCTCGCAGCGGCCGCCCCGGACGTTGAACGAGAACCGTCCCGGCTGGTAGCCGCGGGCCTTGGCCTCGGGCAGGCCGGCGAACCAGTCGCGGATCGGGGTGAAGGCGCCGGTATAGGTCGCCGGGTTCGAGCGCGGGGTCCGCCCGATCGGCGACTGGTCGATGTCGATGACCTTGTCGAGGTGCTCCAGCCCTTCGAGCCGGTCGAAGGGCGCCGGATGCTCCAGCGCGCCGTTCAGGCGCTTGGCCACCGCCTTGTAGAGCGTATCGATGATCAGCGTGGACTTGCCGCCGCCCGAGACGCCGGTGACGCAGGTGAAGGTGCCGAGCGGGATCTCGATGTCGACGTTCTTGAGGTTGTTGCCGCGGGCGCCGAACACCCCGAGCTTGCCCTTGCGCCCCTTCCGCCGCGCGGCCGGGGTCCGCACCGACTTCTCGCCGGTCAGGTACTTGGCGGTCAGCGAGTCGGGATGGGCCAGCACCTCCGCGGGCGTGCCCTGCGCGATGATCCGGCCGCCGTGGATGCCGGCGCCCGGCCCGACGTCGACCACGTAGTCGGCCTGGAGGATCGCGTCCTCGTCGTGCTCGACCACGATCACCGAGTTTCCGAGGTCGCGCAGGCGCTTCAGCGTGCCGAGCAGGCGCTCGTTGTCGCGCTGGTGCAGGCCGATCGACGGCTCGTCCAGCACGTAGAGCACGCCGGTGAGCCCCGAGCCGATCTGCGAGGCGAGGCGGATGCGCTGGCTCTCGCCGCCGGACAAGGTCCCCGAGCCGCGGGCCAGCGTCAGGTATTCGAGGCCGACGTCGACCAGGAACGACAGCCGGTCGCGGATCTCCTTCAGGATCCGCACCGCGATCTCGTTCTGCTTCTGCGTCAGCTTCTTCGGCAGCGCCGAGAACCAGCGGTGCGCCTCGCTGACCGAGAGCGCGGTGACCGCGCCGATATCCTCCATCGCGACCTTGACGGCGAGCGCCTCGATCTTCAGCCGCTTGCCGCCGCAGGCGGCGCACGGGGTCTCGCTCATGAAGCGCGAGATCTCGTCGCGCGCGGCGTCGCTCTCGGTCTCCTTGTAGCGGCGCTCGAGGTTGGGGATCACGCCCTCGAACGGCTTGTTGACGGCGTACTTGCGCATGCCGTCGTCGTAGTCGAAGCGGATCGACTGCTTGCCGGAGCCGTAGAGGATGATCGCGCGCGCCGCCTCGGGAAGCCGCGACCAGGCCAGGTCGGTCTTGAAGCCGTAATGCCGGGCGAGCGCGTCGAGCGTCTGCCCGTAATAGGGCGAGGTCGACTTCGCCCACGGGCCGATGGCGCCGCGCTTGAGGCTCAGGGCCTCGTCGGAGATCACCAGCTCGGCGTCGATCCGCATCTCGTGGCCGATGCCGCCGCAGGTCGGGCAGGCGCCGAACGGGTTGTTGAACGAGAACAGCCTGGGCTCGATCTCCGCGATGGTGAACCCCGAGACCGGGCAGGCGAAGCGCGACGAGAGGGTGATCTTCTCCCGGGTCTCGCCCTCCGGCACGTCGGCGAACTCGATGTCGGCGATGCCGTCGGCGAGCTCGAGCGCCGTCTCGAAGGAATCGGCGAGCCGGCTCGCGATGTCGGCCCGCACCACGATCCGGTCCACCACCACGTCGATGTCGTGCTTGAGCTTCTTGTCGAGCTTCGGCACGTCGTCGATCGGGTAGTACTCGCCGTCGATCCGCAGGCGCTGGAAGCCTTTCTTCTGGAACTCGGCGATCTCCTTGCGGTACTCGCCCTTGCGGCCGCGGACCACGGGCGCGAGCAGGTAGAGCCGGCTCTTCTCGGGCAGCGCCAGGACGCGGTCGACCATCTGCTGCACGGTCTGGCTCTCGATCGGCAGGCCGGTGGCCGGCGAGTACGGGATGCCGACGCGGGCCCAGAGCAGGCGCATGTAGTCGTAGATCTCGGTGACGGTCCCCACCGTGGAGCGCGGGTTCTTCGAGGTGGTCTTCTGCTCGATCGAGATCGCCGGCGAGAGCCCGTCGATCTGGTCGACGTCGGGCTTGGACATCATCTCCAGGAACTGGCGCGCATAGGCCGAGAGCGACTCGACGTAGCGGCGCTGGCCCTCGGCGTAGATCGTGTCGAAGGCGAGCGACGACTTGCCGGAGCCCGAGAGCCCGGTGAACACCACGAGCTTGTCGCGCGGGATCGTCAGGTCGACGTTCTTCAGGTTGTGCTCGCGGGCGCCGCGCACCGAGATCACCCGCCGGTCGCGCTCCGCCGGCGTCTCCCGGTCGAACAGGCGCTCGAGCTTCGCGTCGACACCGGCCTCGGCCTCGACCGCCCGCGCGGCCGGGCTCGCCTTCGCGGGCTTCCTGGCGGGCGGCGCTTTCGCGGCGGGCGTCTTGGCAGCAGGCGTCTTATCGGCAGCAGGCGTCTTGTTGCCAGCAGGCGTCTTGGCGGCGACGGCTTTGGCCATGGCGGGGGCGGTCTTTCGAGGCGTCGACACGGGCGGGATCCGGCGATCGCGAAAGCGACCGCCGCGCCGGGTCATGTCGTCCGTCCGAAGCCTTCGGCAAGGTGCGGCGGGCGGGACGCAGGCCCGGCATGCTCGCGTGTCTGCTAGAACGAAACGCGTACGTGGGCAACTCGGCCCTTGTTCCGCGACGCGTCCGGCCCTGCGGCCGCCCGCATCTTTTCGCTGCGCCGGCCCCGTTCGGGGGGCGGCCGACGACCAGGATCACCGCGCGCCCGTGCCGGGCGCGCGGCTCCGGCGGGATTACTGCATCGCCTTCATCGCCGCCTCGGACGAGGAGGCCTTCGGGTTGGCCTTGCAGTAGGCGCGCATCTTCGCGTCCATCGCGGCCGCCTGCGGGTCGGCGGCGATCATCGCCTTGTCGGCGGCGCTCATCGAGGCCTGCGCCTGCGCGTCGGCCTTGAGATAGTCGGCGCAGGACATGTCGCCGGTCTGGGCCCGGGCGGCGGCGAGGCCGGCGATCAGCAGGCTCGCGGCGAGGATGGTACGGATCATGATGGCCTCCCAAGGGTACGCCCGGCGTCGTCGCGGCCGACCCGCCGCGCGCGCTCTCGGCGCCTCGTGATAGGGCGGCGCCGGGCGCGGCGTCTTGATCGGGCGTCCGGAATGCATGCCGCCGCGTCCCGCTCCGTCGGCGGGATCGCGGATCTTCGCGCAGGTCCGGAAGTCGTGCCCGGGGGTCGCCCCGACGACGCGTCCGCATCGCCCGCCGATGTCCTGGTGTCCGGGTCCGCGAATACGCTGCCGACGGGCTCCCGCCGTTGAAGATCGCGCCCGCGACGATCGAACAGCGCATCGACCTGTGATGGCAACAGCGTCTTTACCCGTTGTAGCGCAGTCGTCCGTATCGACGCGGTGCGAAGACTTGGGATGCGTGGGCGAATGAAGACCGGTGTTCCGATGTCCTTGCGGGGACGCATCGTGGCGGTGGCGCTGGCGCCCTGCCTCGCCTTCGCTGCGGTGGCCGGTGTCGCGATCTCCGACCGGATGGCGCAGCGCGCCGAGATGGTCCAGGTCGAGGACCTTGTCGGCCTCGCCTCGCGGATCAGCGCCTTCGCGCACGAGGGCCAGCGCGAGCGCGGCGCCTCCAGCCTGTTCCTCGCCTCGAAGGGATCGCAGTTCAAGGCGGAGCTGGTCGCGCAGCGCGCCCGCACCGACGCCGCGCGCCAGGGCCTCGCCGCCGCCGTCACGGCCGGCGCGGCGGCCTACGGCCCCGCCTTCGCCCGCAAGGCTGACGCCTTCGCGCAGGCGCTCGACGGCCTGGACGCGCAGCGCAACGCCGTCGACGCGCTGAAGCCGACGGCGCCCCAGGCGGCCGCCGCCTATACCGGTCTGATCGGCGAAGGCCTCGGGCTGGTCCGCGCCCTGTCGGGCGTGATCGGCCCCGTCGGGATCGCCAACCACGCCGCCTCCTACGCCGCCTTCCTGACGATGAAGGAATATGCCGGCCAGGAGCGTGCCGCCGCCTCCGCCGCCTTCGCCGCCGGCAGCCTCGACCTCGCCGGGATCCGCCGCCTCGCCACCCTCCAGGCCGACCAGGCCACCTACGAAGGCCTGTTCCGGACCCGGGCGGAGCCGGCGCAAGGAGCCCTGCTCGATGCCGCGGAGGCCGCCGCCCCGGCGCGGGAGGTGGCGCGCCTGCGCAAGGTCGTTCTCGAGACCATGCCCGGCGAAGCCCTGGCCTTCCGCGACGCCCCGCTTTGGTTCCGACTCGCGACCCAGCGCATCGACGGCCTCAAGGCGGTCGAGGACCACCTCACCGCCGACCTCGCCGCGGAGGCCGGCGGCGTTCGCGCGACGGCCGAACGGGCGCTCGCGATCTGGTCGGGGGCGGCGCTCGCGATCTTCCTGCTGTCGGGCGCCCTCGCCTTCGGCCTCGGCACCGCGGTGGCCCGGCCGCTGATCCGGATGTCGCGGGCGCTCACCGCCATCGGCCGCGGCGACGACGACGTGGCGATTCCCCAGGGCGGCCCGATCGAGGTCCGCGCCATCGCCGCCGCGGCGATCGAGTTCCGCGACAACGTCGCCGAGCGCCGCCGCAGCCGCGCGGCGCAGGAGCGGATGTCGGCCGACGCCGAGCTGGCCCGGCGCGCGGCGGCGCTCGAGCTCGCCGACGGGTTCGAGGATCGGGTCGGCGGCATCGTCGAGGCGGTCTCGGCGGCGGCGATCCAGCTCGAGGCGGCGGCCCACGGCATGACGCGGGCGGCCGGGGATGCCTCGTCGCTGAGCCTTCAGGTCGCCCGCGCGTCGCACGAGGCGGCGCTCTCGGCCGACACGGTGGCGGCGGCGACCGAGGAGCTTTCGGCCTCGGTCGCCGAGATCGGCACCCAGGTCACGGCCTCGGCCGACCTCGCGGCGGCGGCCGAGCGCGACGCCGAGGGCATGGCCGGCGAGGTCCGGCGGCTCGCCACAGCGGCCGGCAGCATCGCCCAGATCGTCGGGCTGATCTCGCAGATCGCCGACCAGACCAACCTGCTCGCCCTCAACGCCACCATCGAGGCGGCCCGTGCGGGCGAGGCGGGACGCGGCTTCGCGGTGGTGGCGCAGGAGGTGAAATCGCTGGCCGGCCAGACCGCCCGGGCGACCGAGGAGATCACGGCCAAGGTCGTCGAGATCAGCGCCTCCACCGACGCCTCGGTCCGGGCGATCAGCGGGATCACCGACGTGATCCGGCGCTTGGCCCAGATCGGCGGCGACATCGCCGCCGCGGTCGAGGAGCAGGGGGCCGCGACCGGCGAGATCGCCCGCACCACGGCCCAGACCTCGCAGGGCACCCGCGCGGTGTCGGAGCATATCGGGGGCGTCAGCGAGGCGGCCGGGACGGCGAGCTCCGGCTCGGCCCAGGTGCTCGCCGCCGCGCGCGCGCTGTCGAGCCAGGCCGGCGACCTGCGCGGCGCGGTCGACCACTTCCTGGCCGGCGTGCGGGCGGCCTGAGGCCGCCCTCCCCCGTCGCCAGACTGCGCCAAAGGAAAAGCCCGCCCCCTCCGCAGGGGACGGGCTTTTTTGGTGTCGCCGGCGATCTCGGGCGCGAGGCTACGGAACGTGGATCACCATCGCGGTGAAGGGATGCACGTAGGCCTGGAGCATCACCAGCCCGCCCACCAGGCAGGCGAGCGCGATCGAGTGCCAGAACACGAAGCGCAGGATCTTGCCCTCCTGGCCGAAATAGCCGGTGGCGGTGGAGGCGACGACGATCGACTGGGCGTCGATCATCTTGCCCATCACGCCGCCCG
Source organism: Methylobacterium sp. J-092 (assembly GCF_022829325.1). Taxonomy (NCBI): domain Bacteria; kingdom Pseudomonadati; phylum Pseudomonadota; class Alphaproteobacteria; order Hyphomicrobiales; family Methylobacteriaceae; genus Methylobacterium; species Methylobacterium sp. J-092. The sequence goes on from NZ_JAKSXU010000108.1 coordinate 59,743, forward strand.
ACGAGTTGGCCGAGGCCATCAGCACGCCCGACAGGCCGAGCTGCTCCGAGGTGATCTTCTGCAGGCCGCCGAAGAGCACGTTGGAGGCCGTGTCGGAGCCGGTCAGCGCGACGCCGAGCCAGCCGAGCAGCGTGCCGAAGAACGGGTAGAGGATGCCGGTTCCGGCGAACGCCAAGCCCAGCGTCGCGTCGACGCCGGCGTAGCGGGTGAGCACGCCGAGCGCGAGCATCGCCGCGATGGTGATCAGCGAGTAGCGCAGCACCCAGATCGTCTCGACGTAGGCGGTGACGAGGCGGACGGGCGAGAACCGCATGATCAGGCCCGAGATCAGCGCCGCGATCAGCACGCCGGTGCCGGTGTAAGACATGTAGGTGAACAGGAAGACGGCGCCCTCGGGATGGGCCTTGGCCACCACCGGCGGCACCTTCATGATCACGTTGTGCAGGCCCGGCACCTCGTATTTCCAGGTGAAGATCGGGTTGACGATGGCCTTGAACCAGCCGGTGCCCCAGATCGCCACGATCACCGACAGGATGATCCACGGCAGCCAGGCCAGCGCGATCTCGGAGGAGGTGGCGGTGCGGCCGGTGGCGGCCGGGGCGCGGGGCAGGTCGGAGGGAACCCCCGCGCCGAGCGCCACCGGCCGCGGCGCGCCATAGCCGATCGACGGGTCGTTGCCGCGCAGCGCCGGCGAGGTCCAGATCGTGGCCGGCTTCCAGACCTTCAGGAACAGCACCAGGGCGCCCATCGCCGCGATCGAGGCGCCGATGTCGACGATCCACGGGTTGACGTAGTTCGAGATGCCGAACTGGGCCGCGGCGAAGGCGCCGCCGCAGATCAGGATCGCCGGCCAGACCTGGACCATGCCGCGGAAGCCCGCGAACACCCAGATCAGCCAGAACGGCACGAGCAGCGAGAACACCGGCAGCTGCCGGCCGATCATCGCGCCGAGCACGTAGGGGTCGTAGCCCGTCACCGAGGCGAGGCCCTGGATCGGCGCGCCGAGCGCGCCGAAGGCCACCGGCGCGGTGTTGGCGATGAGCGACAGGCCGGAGGCCGCCAGCGGCGAGAAGCCGAGCCCGATCAGGATCGCGCCGGTGACCGCCACCGGCGTGCCGAACCCGCCCGCGCCCTCGAAGAACGCGCCGAAGGCGAAGGCGACGAGCAGCAGCTGCAGCCGCCGGTCGGTGGTGATGCCGGCCACCGATTGCTGGAGGATGGCGAACCACCCCTTCTCCACCGTCAGCCGGTAGAGGAAGATGACGTTGAGGATGATCCAGCCGATCGGGAAGAACCCGGTCACCATCCCGAGCAGCGAGGCGCGGGTCGCGAGGCCGAGCGGCATGCCGAAGGCGCCGACGGCGAGGGCGAAGGCCAGCACCAGGGCGAGCACGGCCGCGATGTGGGCCTTGACCCGGCCGCTGGCGATCATGGCGAGCAGCGCGATCACCGGCACGGAGGCGGCCAGCGTCGACAGCCACGGGTTGCCGAACGGATCGTAGACCTGGTTCCAGGTTTGGACGGGTTCCACGGGCGCATTCCTCCGATGGCCCGGGTTGATCCGCGGGCCGTTGGAGGCGGTGCTAGCAGAGCGGCGAATCCGGCTCAACGCCGAGAGATAATGTATTCAGAAGGTGTTGCGCGCCGACCGCTCCGGCACTTATCGCGAAAGCGGCCGGCGGCTCGGCTCGGCACGACGCGGTCTCGCCGCGCCGCGCGACCGGCCCGTCGTCAGACCAGCATCCCCATCGGGCTCTCGATCAGGCCCTTGAAGGCCGCGATCAGCTCGGCGCCGAGCGCGCCGTCGAGCACGCGGTGGTCGCAGGAGAGGGTCGCGGTCATCACCTGGGCGACGGCGGGCGCGCCGTCCTTGACCACGACCCGCTTCTCGCCGGCGCCGACCGCCAGGATCGAGGATTGCGGCGGGTTGATCACCGCGGTGAAGTGCTTGATCCCGAACATGCCGAGGTTCGACACCGAGGTGACGCCGCCCTGGTACTCCTCCGGCTTCAGCTTCTTGGCGCGCGCACGGGCCGCGAAGTCCTTCATCTCGTTGGAGATGGTGGACAGCGTCTTCTCGTCGGCCCGGCGGATGACCGGGGTGAACAGGCCGCCGTCGATCGCCACGGCGACGCCGACCTCGGCGTTCCTGAAGCGCAGCACCCGGTCCTCGGCCCAGACGGCGTTGGCCATCGGCACCCGGGTCAGGGCGAGGCCCATCGCCTTGATGACGAAGTCGTTGACCGAGAGCTTGAACAGCGGCTTGCCGTCCTTGTCCTTGCCGGCGCTCCGGTTGAGCTGCTCGCGAAGCGCCATCAGCGCGTCGATCTCGCAATCGACGGTCAGGTAGAAGTGCGGCGCCACCTGCATCGCCTCGGTGAGGCGCTTGGCGATGGTCTTGCGCATGCCGTCGAGCGGCACCTCCTCGTAGCTGTCCTTGGCGTAGAAGCCGCGGACCTGATCGGTGGTGAGGCCGGCGGCCCTGGCCGCGGGGGCGGGCGCGGCGGCTTGCGCCGGCGGTGCCGCCTCGGGCGCCTTCGGGGCCGCCTTGGGGGCGGGCGCGGCCTTGCCGGTGCCGGCCTCCTTGGCGGCGCGGACGTCGCGCTCGATCACCCGGCCACGCGGGCCCGACCCCTGCACGGCCGAGAGGTCGATGCCCTCCTGCTTCGCGATGCGGCGGGCCAGCGGCGAGGCGAAGACGCGCTCGCCCGCCCCGCTCGGCGGATGAGCGGCGCCATCGGACTTGGTTCTGTCGGGCTCGGCGGAGGGCCGCGCCCCGTCGGGGGCCTCGTTGACCCGCTCGTAGGACATGTGGCCGCCGCCGGGCGTGGTGTTCTCGTTCGCCGACGACGCGTCGGCCTTCGACGCCTGGGCCGGCGCCGGCGCCGCGCCGCCCGCCTGGACCCCGGCCGGATCCTCGCCGTCCACGGCGATCACCGCGATCAGGTCGTTGACCGGCACGTCGGCGGTGCCCTCGGGCACGACGATCCGGGCGAGCACGCCCTCGTCGATCGCCTCGACCTCCATGGTCGCCTTGTCGGTCTCGATCTCGGCGAGCACGTCGCCGGACTTGATCGCGTCGCCCTCCTTCTTGAGCCACTTGGCGAGGTTGCCCTTCTCCATGGTCGGCGAGAGGGCGGGCATCAGGACGTTGACGGGCATGGTTCAGGTCTCGTCCGAGGGCAGGGAGGGGGCGTCGGGTTCGGCGCGGGGATCGGCGAAGGGAAACAGGTCGTCCAGCGGAAACGGGACGGCGTCGAAAGGCGGCAGGGCCACGGTCTCGCGGCGCGTCACCGTCCCGAGCAGCAGCCATCGGGACGCGGTCAGCGCGAAGGCCTCCAGCACGCCGTCGGCGGGATCGAGCAGCCAGAGGTGCCCGACGCCGGCCTCCGCGTAGATGCGCCGCTTCGGGCCGCGGTCGAGACGCACCGTGGACGGCGACAGGATCTCGCAGACCCAGTCCGGCGGCGTCTCGACGAAGGCGGTCTCCGGCTCGGCCGGCAGCCGCTCGCGGCGCCAGCCGGCGAGATCGGGCACCACGACCTGCGCTCCGAGATGGAGCTCGGGTTCAATCATGAAGATCCAGCCGCCCGGTCCGCCGCGCCCGCGTCCGAAGGGCGCGTTCAGCTCCGCGGCCAATCCCGCCGCCGCCATCGCATGCCGCGGCCGCGGTCGCGGATGCGTCTCCAGCGCCCCGTCGATGATCTCGGCGACGAGGTGGTCGGGGACCGCTTCGAGGTCGGCGTAGGTGGCGTGCCGGAGCGCGGGTTCGGCCATGGCCAGAATCCCGTCAGTTCAGGCCGCCGGGATCGAGGCCCTCGGCCTCCCACCCCGCGCGAATGCGCTCGAACGCCTCCTCCTCCGACAGGTCGGTCTCCAGGGCGTAGGCGCGGGCGGCCTGCCGGGCGAGGTCGACCATCAGGCGGCCCCACGTGGCGGGGTCGTCGAAGGACCGGCGCAACGCCACGCTCACCGCCCCGTCGACCACGGCCGCGCGCAGCACCTCGATGCCGCCCTGCTCCAGGGCGTCGGGGGGAATCTCGAGGGCTTGGAAGGATTCACTCATACGACGTCATGACCCATCGATCGGCCCCGTTCCCGCCGGTCAGGCACGAAGGCGGATCGCATTCACCGGTAGCAGACGGCCTTGGCCGCCTCGACGACCTCGGCGACGTTGGGCAGCGCCAGCTTCTCGAGGTTGGCGGCGTAGGGCATCGGCACGTCCTTGCCGGTGACGCGCAGCACCGGCGCGTCGAGGTAGTCGAACGCGTCGACCATCAGGCGGGCCGAGATCTCGGCGCCGATGCCCGATTGCGGGAAGCCCTCCTCCACCGTGACGCAGCGGCCGGTCTTCTTGACCGACGCGAGCACGGTCTCGGTGTCCATCGGCCGGATCGTGCGCAGGTCGATCACCTCGGCCTCGATGCCCTGGTCGGCCAGGATCTGCGCCGCCTTCAGGGCGTAGGTCATGCCGATGGCGAAGGAGACGATGGTCACGTCCTTGCCGGTGCGGTGGATCCGCGCCTTGCCGATCGGCAGCACGAAGTCGTCGAGCTTCGGCACCGGGAAGGTCTGGCCGTACAGGATCTCGTTCTCGAGGAAGATCACCGGGTTCGGGTCGCGGATCGCGGCCTTGAGCAGGCCCTTGGCGTCCGACGCCGTGTAGGGGGCGATCACCTTCAGGCCCGGCACGTTGGAGTACCAGGCGGCGTAGTCGTGGCTGTGCTGGGCGCCGACGCGGGCGGCGGCGCCGTTGGGGCCGCGGAACACGATCGGGCAGCCGAGCTGGCCGCCGGACATGTACAGGGTCTTGGCCGCCGAGTTGATGATGTGGTCGATCGCCTGCATGGCGAAGTTGAAGGTCATGAACTCGACGATCGGCTTCAGGCCCGACAGGGCCGCGCCGACGCCGATGCCGGCGAAGCCGTGCTCGGTGATCGGGGTGTCGACCACGCGGCGGGCGCCGAATTCCTGCAGCAGGTTCTGCGTGACCTTGTAGGCGCCCTGGTACTCGGCGACCTCCTCGCCCATCACGAAGACGTCCTCGTCCCGGCGCATCTCCTCGGCCATGGCGTCGCGCAGCGCCTCGCGGACGGTCATCGTCACCATCTCGGTGCCGGCCGGGAACTCCTCCATCACCGGCTCGGCGGCCTTGTTGGTGATGGTGGCGGGCGCGGCCGGCGCCGCGGGCTTGTCGTCGCCGGTCTTGGCGGTGGCCGACGGGCCGGAGGCCATGCCCTCGGCCTGCATCGTCGGCGTCGGGGCGGGCTGCCCGCCCGTGTCCGCACCGTTCGGCTTCGACGAGGCCCCTCCGGCGGCGGCGGCCGCGACGTCCTCGCCCTCGCCCGCGATGATCGCGATCGGGGTGTTGACGGCGACGCCCTCGGTGCCCTCGGCGACCAGGATCTTGGCGAGCGTGCCCTCGTCGATCGCCTCGACCTCCATGGTCGCCTTGTCGGTCTCGATCTCGGCGAGCACGTCGCCGGACTTGATCGCGTCGCCCTCCTTCTTGAGCCATTTGGAGAGCTTGCCCTCCTCCATGGTCGGAGACAGGGCGGGCATCAGGATGTCGGTCGCCATGGAGGGTCTCTGATCGGTGAGGCGGGCGGGGCGGCCTGGCAGGGGATCGTCGCGGGGCGGCGGCGCGCCCTCAGGCGCGCGCTTCCAGGAGGATGTCGGTCCACAGCTCGGACGGATCCGGCTCGGGATCGTGCGTCGCGAACTCGGCGGCGTCGTTGACGGTCTCGCGGACCTTGGCGTCGGTGGCCTTGAGCTCGGCCTCGGCGACGCCGTGCAGCTCGATCAGGCGCTTGCGCACCATCTCGATCGGGTCGTGCTCGTCGCGCATCTTCGAGACTTCGTCCTTCGTGCGGTACTTCGCCGGGTCGGACATCGAGTGGCCGCGATAGCGGTAGGTCTGCATCTCGAGGATGTAGGGCCCCTCCCCGGTGCGGGCATGCGCGATCGCCCGGCCCGCCGCCTCGCGGACCGTGCGCACGTCCATGCCGTCGACCTGCTCGCCGGGGATGCCGAACGAGATGCCGCGGCGGGAGAAGTCCGTCTGCGCCGAGGCGCGGGCGACCGAGGTGCCCATGGCGTAGCGGTTGTTCTCGATCACGTAGACCACGGGCAGCTTCCAAAGCTGCGCCATGTTGAAGCTCTCGTAGACCTGGCCCTGGTTGGCCGCGCCGTCGCCCATGTAGGTCAGGCTGACCTTGCCGTTCTTGCGGTAGGCGTCGGCGAAGCCGAGGCCGGTGCCGAGCGAGACCTGCGCGCCGACGATGCCGTGCCCGCCGAAGAACTGCTTCTCGCGGCTGAACATGTGCATCGAGCCGCCCTTGCCGCGGCTGTAGCCGCCGCGGCGGCCGGTGAGCTCGGCCATCACCCCCTTCGGGTCCATGCCGCAGGCGAGCATGTGGCCGTGGTCGCGGTAGCCGGTGATGACCTGGTCGCCGTCGACCGAGGCCATCTGCATGCCGATGACGACCGCCTCCTGGCCGATGTAGAGGTGGCAGAACCCGCCGATCAGGCCCATTCCGTAGAGTTGCCCCGCCTTCTCCTCGAAGCGGCGGATCAGCAGCATCTGATGGTAGGCGTGGAGGTCTTCCTCGCGGGTGAATTGCGGCGCGTTCGGTGCGGGCTGGTGCTCGGCCGCCACGGCCTCCGGCGTCTCCGCGGCAGGGTTGGGCTGCCCCGCATCTTTCGCGGCATCCATCGGCGTGCTCCCGTGCTGGCGTCTGTTCCCTCCCGGTTTAGGACACGCGCTCCGGGAATGCGAGGGCCGACGCTCTGACAGGTGTTTGTGGTTGTCATACCCGATCCGCATGCCCGATCCGCACGCCCGATCGGCATGATCCCCTCGGGACGGCGGATGCGGGCCGCGTTCAAGCCGGGACGCGCGCGCGGGACTGGAGGCGGTGCCCGCTCACGGGTCGATGACGACCACGTCGTTGGCGTGCACCCGGCCGAGGACGACCCGGGCGCGCTCCTCCAGCAGGTCGCGGTCGATCTGCTCGCTGCGCAGCAGCGCGACGCGGTGCTCCCAGGTCGCCCGCTCGGCCTTGGCCGCCGCGAGCTCCCGGGTGAGCCCGAAGGCCTGGATCTTGAGGGCGCGCTTGGCCTCCAGGCCCCGGTTGCCGTTCTCGGCCTGGTACACGAAGTAGCCGACGACCAGCCCGGACAGGGTCCAGAGGCTGAGAGGCAAAACGACCATTCTGACGCGGCGACGGACGACCATGGCGCGACCATCGTCCGGGTCGGTTAACAAAGCCTTTGCCGCGGCCGCCGATCGTGCGCTCGGCGGTGGACGGCGGCGCCCGGATGGGTTGAACCGCGCCCCGCGGTGATGGACAGTCGGAACAAAGATCGAACATCGAGGCGGCCGCCCTGCGGTGCGGCGGTCTCGCGGAACGGGACAGCGCAGTGACCGCCCCGGTGCGGAAAGTCATCCACATCGACATGGACGCGTTCTACGCCTCCGTCGAGCAGCGCGACGACCCGGCCCTGCGCGGCCGGCCGGTCGCGGTCGGCGGCTCGCGCGAGCGCGGCGTGGTGGCCGCCGCGAGCTACGAGGCGCGGGCCTTCGGGGTGCGCTCGGCGATGCCCTCGGTGACGGCGCGCCGGCTCTGCCCGGACCTGGTGTTCGTGCGCCCGCGCTTCGAGGTCTACCGCGGCATCTCTGAGGAGATCCGGACGGTGTTCTCCGAGCACACGCCGGTGATCGAGCCGCTCTCCCTCGACGAGGCCTACCTCGACGTCACCGAGAACCTGCAGGGCCTGCCGACCGCCACCGCCGTCGCCCGGGCGATCCGCACCACGATCCGCACGCGCACCGGACTCGTCGCCTCGGCCGGCGTCTCGTACAACAAGTTCCTCGCCAAGGTCGCCTCGGACTACCGCAAGCCCGACGCGCTGTTCGTGATCACCCCCGAGATGGGCCCGGCCTTCGTCGAGGACCTCGCCATCGGCCGCTTCCACGGCATCGGCCCGGTGACGGAGGCGAAGATGCGCCGCCTCGGCATCCACACCGGCCGCGACCTCAAGGCCCGCTCGCTGGAGGATCTGACCGCCATCCTCGGCAGCGCCGCCCCCTACTATCACGGGGTGGCCCGCGGCATCGACGAGCGCCCGGTGCGGGCGCACCGCATCCGCAAGTCGATCGGTGCCGAGAACACCTTCTCCGACGACAGCGCCGACCTCGAAATCCTCGCCGAGCGCCTCGCGCCGATCCTCGACAAGGTCGCGGCGGCCTGCGCCGCCAAGGGTCTGCGCGGCCGGACCGTGACGCTGAAGGTGAAATTCTCCGACTTCGCGCAGGTCACGCGGGCGCGCTCCCTGGCGGCCCCCGTCGGCGACCGCGCCAGCCTGGAGGCGATCAGCCTGGGCCTGCTGCGCGACCTCCGCCCGCTCCGGCGCAGCGTGCGGCTGCTCGGCGTCTCGCTCTCGGCCCTCGACCACGGCGACGCCGCGGAACCGCTGCAGCTCGGCCTGGCGATCTGAGGCGTCGCCGCGATCGTTCGATCGGGATCGCCGGCGCCGCGGTCATCGGGTCGCGCCTGCGTCCGCGGCGCCGCGCCCTATCTCGATGGGAAGCGACACCGGGAGCAGCCAACCATGACCGACGATCCCCGCGAGGCCGGAGCCCGGCCCCCCTTCCCCGGCGACCAGCAGCAGGAGCGGCCGGGATTGTCGTCGCGGATGACCCCCGCCCCCGATCACGGCGAGCACAGCTACGTCGGCAAGGGGCTGCTGACGGATCAGGTCGCGCTGATTACCGGCGGCGATTCCGGGATCGGCCGCGCGGTGGCGATCGCCTACGCCCGCGAGGGCGCCGACGTGGCGATCTCCTACCTGCCGGTCGAGCAGTCCGATGCCGAGGAGACGGCGCGCTGGGTCGAGCAGGCCGGGCGCCGCGTCCTGCTGCTGCCGGGAGACCTGCGCGAGGAGGCCCATTGCCGCGACCTCGTCGCCCGCACGGTGGCCGCGTTCGGGCGCCTCGACGTCCTGGTCAACAACGCGGCCGCGCAGACGATCAACGAAGGGCTCGACGACGTAACGGCGAAGGACCTCGAGGGCTCGTTCCGCGCCAACGTCTTCGCGATGTACTACCTCGCCCAGGCGGCGGTGCCGCACATGAAGCCGGGCTCGGCGATTGTGAACTCGACGAGCCAGCAGGCCAAGGTCGCCGACAAGACGATGCTGATCTACGCCGCCACCAAGGGCGCGATCGCGAGCCTGACGATCGGGCTGTCGAACCTGCTGGCGCCGAAGGGCATCCGGGTGAACTGCGTCGCGCCCGGCCCCGTGTGGACCCCGATCCAGCCGATCGTGAAGAGCCCCGAGCAGATCGAGCAGCTCGGGGCCGACACGCCCCTCGGCCGCGCCGGGCAGCCGGCCGAGCTCGCCCCGGCCTACGTGCTGCTGGCCTCGCGCGAGGGCAGCTACATGTCCGGCGCCCTAGTGCCCGTCACCGGCGGCACGCCGATGTACTGACGCACGAGGCGCGGCGATCCGGAACGGAGCGCCGCGCCTGCGATTGACGGCGGAACCCCCGCGGGGCCGGACCGCCCCGCCATCGGAGCCAGATCCATGTCGAAGATCATCGCCGCCACGTTCGAGACCCGCCGCGACGCCGAGATGGCGGTCGAGCACCTCGTCCAGGAGCACAAGATCGACCGCAAGGCCGTGACCATCGCGCCGGTCTCGGACGAGAACAGCGCCGGCACCGAGACCGCGGGCGCCGACATCGAGGACGGCCGCGTCGAGAAGACCCACACCGACGGCGAGCCGAAGCTCGCCGGGCGCCTCAAGGTCTCGGCCGAGGTCGAGCCGGCGCTCGCCGACAAGGTCGAGTCCTCGTTCGCGACCTACGGCGGCCAGGCCGCCTGAGCCGGAACGACGCACCATGCAGCCCCCTTCGACCGCCCGGGCGACCGCACCGCGCACCGTCGAGGGCGTGAGTCCCCCACCCGTTCGGAAAGGGACAGGGTTTTCCGGAAAGGCATCTCATCGGAGCGGAACGCGATCGGCCCCCACCGGCCCCGCCCCGTCATTCCGGGCTCTGCTGCGCAGCCCCGGGATGACGGGGCAGGGCCGGATGAGTTTGGCTCGAGGCCGGGACGATGCGTGAAGACGATCGGCCTCCGTAGCGAGAAGTGGCGCTACCCGTGCGTGAACTTCGGCGCGCGCTTCTCGACGAAGGCGGCCATGCCCTCCTTCTGGTCCTGGGTGGCGAACATCGCGTGGAACACCCGCCGCTCGAAGCGCACGCCTTCCGCGAGCGTGGTCTCGTAGGCGCGGTTGACCGCCTCCTTGGTCATCATCGCGATCGGTTTGGACATGCCGGCGATGGTCTCGGCGACCCGCATCGCCTCCGCGACGAGCCCGTCGGCGGGCACGACCCGCGAGACCAGCCCGGCCCGCTCGGCCTCGGCCGCATCCATCATCCGGCCGGTCAGGCACATCTCCATCGCCTTGGCCTTGCCGACGAACCGGGTCAGCCGCTGGCTGCCGCCGATGCCGGGCATCACCCCGAGCTTGATCTCCGGCTGGCCGAACTGCGCGGTGTCGGCGGCCAGGATCAGGTCGCACATCATCGCGAGCTCGCAGCCGCCGCCGAGCGCGAAGCCGGCCACGGCCGCGACGATCGGGGTCCGCAGGGCCGTGAAGCGCTCCCAGTCGGCGAAGCGGTCGCCGGCATACATCTCGGCATAGGTCGCCGCCTGCATCTCCTTGATGTCGGCGCCGGCGGCGAAGGCCTTGGCCGACCCGGTGATCACGATGCAGCCGATCCCCGGATCGGCATCGGCGGCGGTCGCCGCCGCGATCAACGCTCTGGTGAGCTGCGCGTTGATCGCGTTCAAGGCCTTGGGCCGGTTCAGGGTGATGAGCCGGACGCGCCCGCGCGTCTCGATGAGGATCGTCTCGTCCCCGGTCAGATTCTCCGGCATGGTCAAACCTCCTCGCGCGGTCCGCGCAGCATCTGGACGATCGCCGAGAAATCCTGCCCGCCGTGGCCTTGCGCGTCGAACCGGGCATAGAGGCGCTCGGCCTCGGCGCCGAGGGGCGTCGCGGCGCCGGCGGTGCCGGCGGCTTCTTGCGCGAGGCGCAGGTCCTTCAGCATCAGGGCGGCAGCGAAGCCCGGCCGGTAGCCGGTGTTGGCGGGCGAGGTCGGCACCGGCCCCGGCACCGGGCAATAGGTGGTGAGCGACCAGCACTGCCCGGACGAGACCGAGGCCACGTCGAACAGGGCCTGCTGCGAGAGCCCGAGCTTCTCGCCGAGCGCGAAGGCCTCGCACACGCCGATCATCGAGATGCCGAGGATCATGTTGTTGCAGATCTTGGCGGCCTGGCCGGAGCCGGCCGCGCCGCAATGGAACACGCTCCGGCCCATCCGCTTCAGGATCGGCTCGGCGGCGGCGAAGGCCTGTTCCGAGCCGCCGGCCATGAAGGTCAGCGTCCCGGCCTTGGCGCCCCCGGTGCCGCCGGAGACCGGCGCGTCGATCGCGGGGCAGGAGCGCGCCTCGGCCAGGGCGTGGGCCTGGCGGGCGCTCGCGACGTCGACCGTCGAGGAATCGATCAGCAGGGTGCCGGCGGGGACCGCTCCGGCGACCTGCGACCAGACCTCGACCACGTGCCGGCCGGCCGGCAGCATCGTCACCACCGCGGACGCGCCCTCGACCGCCTCCAGCACCGAGCCGGCGACGGCGACGCCCTCGGCCCGCGCCGCCTCCAGCGAGGCCGGGGCGAGGTCGAACCCGCGGACCGCGTGCCCGGCGCGGACGAGGTTGGCCGCCATCGGGCCGCCCATGTTGCCGAGCCCGATGAAGGCGATGGTCTGGGGCCGCGTCGTCATGGGTTCCTCCCGTATGTCTCTCACGGCGGCGCTCTGCGTGGAGCACGACCGATCCTTGTTCCTTGCTCCCATCCACCCCCTCATCCTGAGGTGCCGGAGCGAAGCGGAGGCCTCGAAGGAGACATCCAGGTCGCGCTGCGATCCCTGGAGCCCTCCTTCGAGGCCCGCTGGCGCGGGCGCCTCAGGATGAGGGAGCAGGGGGGACAAGACGTCGTCCGGCACCGAAAAGACCGGGGCCGCCCGCGGCGCGAGCCAGCCGGCGATCCGTTCGGGGTCGACCGCGTCGAGGGTCGGCGGCGACCAGCGCGGCGCCTTGTCCTTGTCGATCACCGCCGCGCGGATGCCCTCGCGAAAATCCCCCTCCGCCAGCAGGGCGAGGGACGCGTGGAACTCGCGCTCCAGGCAGGCCTCCAGCGTCGTCGCCGCGCGGCCGAGACGCAGCAGGCGCAGCGTCAGCACGAGGCTCGACGGCGACTTCTCCAGCAGCGTCGCGCGCGTCCGCCCGGCGAATTCGGAGCCTTCGGCGGCGAGCGCGGCCAGGATGTCCTCGACGCGATCGTGCGCGAAGCAGCGGTCGATGACGGCTTGCGCCGCGGCGAGCGGGGCCGGCCCCGGCGTGACGGCGCGCGCGTCGATCGCCGCCCGGACGGTGGCGTGGCCGGCCTCCGGGGCGAGGGCGGCGAGCGCATCGATCAGGGCGGGCAGCGTCGCTGCGGGCACGCAGGCGTCGGCGAACCCCGCGAAGATCGCGTCGGCCGCGCCCATGGGCTCGCCGGTCAGCCCGAGATAGGTCCCGGTCTCGCCGGGCGCGCGCGGCAGCAGCCAGGTGCCGCCGACGTCGGGCAGGTAGCCGATGCCGGTCTCCGGCATGGCGATGCGGGAGCGCCCGGTGACGACGCGGTGGCCGGCATGGCCCGACAGCCCGACGCCGCCGCCCATGGTGATCCCGTCCAGGATCGCCACGAACGGTTTTTCGTAATGCGCGATCCGCGCATCGAGGCGATACTCGTCGCGCCAGAAGTCCTCGGCGGACCTTGAACCCGCGCTCTCGTAGAGCGAGCGCAGGTCGCCGCCGGCGCACAGGCCGCGCTCGCCCTCGCCGGTGAGCAGGATCGCGGCGACGCCTTCGTCGGCGGCGAAAAGATCGAGGGCGGCATCGATCGCGCCGACCATGCCGTGGGTCAGCGCGTTCAAGGCCTTCGGCCGGTTCAGGCGGATGCGCCCGAGCGTGCCGACGCGCTCGACGAGGATGTCGGGCATCAGCGCTCCCCGAGCAGCGCGCGGGCGATGATCACCCGCATGATCTCGTTGGTGCCCTCCAGGATCTGGTGGACGCGCAGATCCCGGACGATCTTCTCGATGCCGTACTCGGCGAGATACCCGTAGCCGCCGTGGAGCTGCAGCGCCTCGTTGGCGACGTGGAACGCGGCGTCCGTCACGTGGCGCTTGGCCATGGCGCAGAGCTTGGTCGCCTCCGGCGCCCTGGCGTCGAGGGCGGCGGCCGCGTGGCGCAGGAACGCGCGGGCGACCTCGAGCTCGGTCGCCATGTCGGCCAGCCGGAACTGCAGCGCCTGGAAGTCCGAGAGCTTCTGGCCGAAGGCGCGGCGGTCGCCCATGTAGGCGAGCGTCCGGTCGAGGGCCGATTGCGCGCCGCCCAGCGCGCAGGCGGCGATGTTGAGGCGGCCGCCGTCGAGCCCGGCCATGGCGTAGCGGAAGCCGTCGCCCTCGGCGCCCAGCCGGTTCTCGACGGGCACCCGGCACTGGTCGAAGCGCACCGCGCGGGTCGGCTGGGCGTTCCAGCCCATCTTGCGCTCGTCGGCGCCGAAGGAGAGGCCGGGCGTGCCCTTCTCGACGACGATCGCCGAGACGCCCTTCGCGCCCTCGCCTCCGGTCCGGGCCATGACGAGGTAGAGGTCGCTGGCGCCGGCGCCCGAGATGAACTGCTTCTCGCCGGTCAGCACGTAGGCGTCGCCGTCGCGGACCGCGCGGGTTCGGAGCGCCGCGGCATCCGAGCCCGAGCCGGCCTCGGTCAGGCAATAGCTGGCGATCCTGTCCATCCGCGTCAGCGACGGCAGCCAGCGCCGGCGCTGCGCCTCGCTGCCGAAGGCGTCGATGATCCAGGACGACAGGTTGTGGATCGAGAGGAAGGCCGCCACCGTCGGGCAGCCTTCGCCCAGAGCCTCGAAGATCAGGCTGGCGTCGACGCGGCTCAGGGCCGATCCGCCGACATCCTCGCGGATGGTGATCGCGGCCATGCCGAGAGCTGCCGCCGCGCGAAGAGTCTCGACGGGGAAGTGCTTGCGCGCGTCCCAGTCGAGGGCGTGCGGCGCGATGTGCTCGCGCGCGAAGTTCTGGGCCATCTCCCGGATGGCCACCTGATCCTCGTCGAGCCCGAAGCGCATGGCATCAAGTCCTTGGCTGGACGGTTCTCCCTCCCCCGCAGAGGGGGGAGGGTCGGTTCACCGCATCGTCGGGATCGAGAACTCCGCGCCGCTCTTGATGCCCGAGGGCCAGCGCTGCGTCACGGTCTTGGTCTTGGTGTAGAAGCGGATCGCGTCGGGCCCGTGCTGGTTCAGGTCGCCGAAGCCCGAGCGCTTCCAGCCGCCGAAGGTGTGGTAGGCGATCGGCACCGGGATCGGCACGTTGACGCCGACCATGCCGACGTTGACCCGGGCGGTGAAGTCGCGCGCCGCGTCGCCGTCCTGGGTGAAGATCGCGACGCCGTTGCCGTACTGGTGGGTGGAGGGCAGCGCCAGCGCCTCCTCGTAGTCCTTGGCCCTCACGACCGAGAGGACCGGGCCGAAGATCTCCTCCTTGTAGATCGTCATATCGGCGGTGACGCGGTCGAACAGGCAGCCGCCCATGTAGAAGCCGTTCTCGTAGCCCTGCAGGGTGAAGCCGCGGCCGTCGACGGCGAGCTCGGCGCCCTCCTGGAGGCCGGTCTCGATGTAGCCCTTCACCCGCGCCACCGCCTCGGCGGTGACCATCGGGCCGTAATCGGCCGAGCCGTCGTGCGAGGGGCCGATCTTGAGGCTCTCCACCCGCGGCACCAGGCGCTCCATCAGCCGGTCGGCGGTGCCCTCGCCGACGGGGACGGCGACCGAGATCGCCATGCAGCGCTCGCCGGCCGAGCCGTAGCCGGCGCCGATCAGCGCGTCGACGGCCTGGCCCATGTCGGCGTCGGGCATGATGATCATGTGGTTCTTGGCGCCGCCGAAGCACTGGGCGCGCTTCCCCGTCTGCGCGGAGCGGACATAGATGTACTCGGCGATCTGCGAGGAGCCGACGAAGCCCACCGCCTTGATGTCCGCGTCGTCGAGGATCGCGTCGACCGCCTCCTTGTCGCCGTTGACGACGTTGAGGATGCCCGGCGGCAGGCCGGCCTCCAGGAAGATCTCGGCGATGCGCATCGGCACGCCGGGGTCGCGCTCGGACGGCTTGAGGATGAAGGCGTTGCCGCAGGCGATGGCCGGGGCGCATTTCCAGAGCGGGATCATCGCGGGGAAGTTGAACGGCGTGATGCCGGCGACCACGCCCAGCGGCTGGCGCAGGGAGTAGACGTCGATGCCGGGGCCGGCGCCTTCCGTGAACTCGCCCTTCAGCAGGTGCGGGATGCCGCAGGCGAACTCCACCACCTCGACGCCGCGCTGGATGTCGCCCTTGGCGTCGGGCACGGTCTTGCCGTGCTCGGAGGCCAGCAGCTCGGCGAGCGAATCCGTCTCGCCGCGGATCAGCTCGAGGAAGCGCATCATCACGCGGGCGCGCTTCTGCGGGTTGGTCGCGGCCCAGGCGGCTTGCGCGTCGCGGGCGTTCTCGACCGCCGCGCGAAGCTCGGCGCGGCTCGCCAGTGCGACGCGGGCCTGGACCTCGCCGGTCGAGGGAAGGAACACGTCGGCGAAGCGGCCGCTGGTGCCCGCGACGGTCTTGCCGCCGATGAAATGCCCGATCGTGCGCATGTGCGCCTCTCCTGTGCTCGTTTCCTCAGGTCCGGCCGGCGCGACGGCCAGCCGATTTTGAGCGGACCATAGCAGCGTCGATCGGGCGATAAAGCTGGACCTGCTCGCAGCCGGTGTGCATCGATGCACAGCGCCATCCCCGTCGGACCCAAGCCCGTGACCCTCAAGAAGACCCGCAACTGGGACGACCTGCGCTTCTTCCTCGCCGTCGCCCGCACCGGCACGCTGACGGCCGCGGCGGCGCAGACCGGCACCGAGCACACCACCGTGGCCCGGCGCATCCTGGCCCTGGAGGAGGGGCTCGACCGCCGGCTCTTCCACAAGAGCAACCTCGGCTACGCGCTGACCGAGGCCGGCGAGGCGCTGCTCGGGACGGCGGAGGCGATGGAGAGCGCCTTCGTCTCGGGCTCGGCGGCCGGCGGCACCGGGCGGAGCGTCGCGGGCACGGTGCGGATCGGCGCGCCGGACGGGTTCGGCAGCGTGTTCCTCGCGCCACGGATGCACCGCCTGACCGAGGCCCATCCCGGGCTCGAGATCGAGATCATGGCGACCGCGCGGATCTTCAGCCTGTCGAAGCGCGAGGCGGACATCGTCGTCAGCCTGTCGGCGCCGCAACAGGCGCGGGTGGTGACGCGGCGGCTCACCGACTACCGGCTCTTCGTCTACGGGTCGAAGGCCTACCTCGACGCGGCCGAGCCGATCCGGACGGCGGCCGACCTCGGGCGGCACCCGTTCGTCAGCTACATCGAGGACATGCTGTTTGCGCGGGAGCTCAACTACCTCAACGTGATCGGGCCGGGCGCCAGCGCGCGGCTGCGCTCGACGAACCTGCTCGCCCAGGTGCACGCCACCCTCGCCGGTGCCGGCCTGTGCATCGTGCCGGCCTTCATCGCGGCCGCCCATCCCGGCCTCGTGCCGGTGCTGCCGGACGCGCTGTCGCTGACGCGGGCCTTCCACATGCACATCCACGAGGACCACCGGAAGGCCGCCCACATCCGCGAGGTGGCGGCCTTCATCGTCGGCGCGGTCGAGGCGGCGCAGGCGCTGTTCTCGCGGGCGGGATAGTGCGTCGCACCGGCAAGCTCAGGCAGGATACTGCGCGCCGGATGTCGCGCGACGGGCGCCGACCGGGCTTGTCCTCGCGCCCGCGCAGCCGCTAGCCTGCCTTTCGTATTCTGCGTTCATTCGCGCGCGTCCCCTCGGCGCGTCCCTTTGGAAAGACGGATCCAACGCCATGATCAGCGCCATCGCCCTGCCGCGGCTGATGCGGATCGGAGCCGGTGCGTGCGGGCTGCTGCCGGAGGTGCTGGGGCAGCTCGGGCTGTCCCGGCCGTTCGTCGTCACCGATCCCTACCTCGCCGACAGCGGCCGGGCGGGGCGGCTCGTCGAGCGCCTAGCGGCGGCCGGCATCCGGGCCGGGCTGTTCTCGCAGACCGTGCCGGACCCGACCGTGGCCTCGGTGGAGGCGGCTTTGGCCGCGCTCAAGGCCGGCGACCACGATTGCGTCGTCGGCTTCGGCGGCGGCAGCCCGATGGACACGGCCAAGGCCGTCGCGGTGCTGGCCCGCCACGGCGGCCACATGCGCGACTACAAGGCGCCTCACAGCCAGGACGCGCCCGGTCTGCCGATCCTGGCGATCCCCACCACCGCCGGCACCGGCTCGGAGGCGACGCGCTTCACCATCGTCACCGACGGGGCCACCGACGAGAAGATGCTGTGCGCCGGCCTCGCCTACCTGCCGGTGGCGGCGCTGGTCGATTACGAGCTGACCCTGAGCAAGCCCGCGCGGCTCACCGCCGATACCGGGATCGACGCGCTGACCCACGCGATCGAGGCCTACGTCTCGCGGAAATCCAACCCGTTCTCGGACGGGTTCGCGCTCGCCGCGATGCGGGCGATCGCGCCGAACCTGCGCCGGGTCTGGACCGATCCGGGCGACCGGGCTGCGCGGGAGGCGATGATGTTCGGCGCGACGCAAGCAGGCATCGCCTTCTCCAACAGCTCGGTGGCCCTCGTCCACGGGATGAGCCGGCCGATCGGCGCGCATTTCCATGTGCCGCACGGGCTCTCGAACGCGATGCTGCTGCCGGCCGTCACCGCCTTCTCGGCGCCGGGCGCGCCCGGGCGCTACGCCGCCTGCGCCCGGGCGATGGGCGTGGCGCGGGAGGGCGACGACGAGCGCAACGCGGTCTCCCGCCTGATCGCCGAGCTGCAGAACCTCAACGACGACCTGCAGGTGCCGACGCCGGGCGACTACGGCATCGACGAGGCCCGGTGGAACGGCCTGATCCCGACCATGGCGGCGCAGGCCCTGGCCTCGGGCTCGCCCGGCAACAACCCGGTGGTGCCGGACGCGGAGGCGATCGCGACGCTGTACCGCCAGGTCTGGGCCGCCTGAGCGGGACGGGACGCGCGGGCAGGCGCCTTTCCCGAACGGGCTGCCGGCTTCACGAAGCTCACAATCCCGGTTTTCGCACCCGTCCCGTCATCCCGGGGCACCGCAGGCGAGCCCGGCGATCCAGAGCCGCAGGTTGTGCTCCAGCTTGCACTGTCGGCGGCACTGGATCCCCACATCACCCTTGACCCTGAAGACAGTCGCCGGGCTCGCCTCCGGCGCTGCGGGAGGACGGTGGGGGTTTTCGAACCGAAACGCGCGAGCCGGGCGGACGTGATAGCCCCCGCAGAGGGGAAAGAGGATCCGCCGAAGCTTCAGTTCAGCAAAAGACTGATCGAACACAAGACAACGGAAAAGCCACCGAAAACCAGGGAGAACGCCGATGCCGAGCTTTCGCGAGTCCCGCGACTTTCTTCTGGCCCACCGCACCGACTACGCGGCGGCCTATGCGGGCTTCCGATGGCCGGACGCGGCGGCGTTCAACTGGGCGCTCGACTGGTTCGACGCGGACCTCGCGACCCGCCCGGAGACCCGCGACCGCCCTGCCCTGTGGATCGTCGACGCGGCCTCGGGGGCGGAGACGAAGGTTTCGTTCTCGCAGATGAGCCGGCGCTCGAACCAGGTCGCCAACCACCTGCGGTCGCTGGGCCTGCGACGCGGCGACACCCTGCTGCTGCTGCTCGGCAACGTGCCGGCCCTGTGGGAGACGATGCTGGCGGCGATGAAGCTCGGGGCGATCGTGATCCCGGCGACCACGCTGCTGACCGACGGCGAGCTCGCCGACCGGCTCGACCGCGGGCGGCCGCGGCTGATCGTGGCCGGGGCCGATCAGGTGCCGAAGTTCGAGGGCCTCGACCTGGGGCCGGTGGTGCGCCTGACGACCGGGCCGGCCGCGCCCGGCTGGCAGCCCTACGCGGCCGCATTCTCGGCCTCCGACGCGTTCGCGCCCGACGCGGCGACCGGCGCCGACGACCCGTTCCTGCTGTACTTCACCTCCGGCACCACGGCGAAGCCCAAGCTCGTGCGGCACAGCCACCGCTCGTATCCGGTCGGCAGCCTGTCGACGATGTACTGGCTCGGGCTGCAGCCCGGCGACGTCCATTGCAACGTCTCCTCTCCCGGCTGGGCCAAGCACGCCTGGTCCTCGGTCTTCGCCCCCTGGAACGCCGGCGCCACGGTGTTCGTGGTCAACCAGGCGCCGTTCTCGGCCCCGGCCCTGCTCGCGGTGCTCGGCCGCTGCCGCGTCACCACCCTGTGCGCGCCGCCGACGGTGTGGCGGCTGATGATCCAGGAGGACCTGACCGGGCACGACCTGGCGCTGCGCGAGGTCTGCGCCGCCGGCGAGCCGCTGAACCCGGAGGTGATCGAGCGGGTGCGCGACGCCTGGGGCCTGACCATCCGCGACGGCTACGGCCAGACCGAGACCACGGCCCAGGTCGCCAACACCCCGGGCCAGACGGTGAAGCCCGGCGCCATGGGCCGGCCGCTGCCGGGCTACACGGTCCGCATCCTCGACATCGACGATCAGCCGGCGAGCGAGGGCGAGGTCTGCCTCGCCCTCGGCGAGCACCGCCCGGCCGGCCTGATGCAGGGCTACGACGACGGCGCCGGCCACCTTTCCGGCGCGGACGGGCCGCTCTACCGCACCGGCGACGTCGCCTTCGTCGAGCCGGACGGAACCCTGACCTTCGTCGGGCGCGCCGACGACGTGTTCAAGTCCTCCGGCTACCGCATCAGCCCGTTCGAGCTGGAGAGCGTGCTGATCGCGCATGCGGCGGTGGCCGAGGCGGCGGTGGTGCCGGCGCCCGACGCGATCCGCTACACGATCCCGAAGGCCTTCGTGTCGCTCGTCGGCGGCGCGGAGGCGACGCGGGAGACCGCCCTCGACATCTTCCGCTTCACCAACGCGCGGCTCGCGACGTTCAAGCGGCTGCGGGCGATCGAGTTCGTCGCGGAGCTGCCCAAGACCATCTCCGGCAAGATCCGCCGGGTCCAGCTCCGGCGCCTGGAGCACGACGGCACCACCGACGACCCGTTCCGGGGCTTGACCTTCGCCCAGTCGGACTTCCTGGAGCTGAAGTCCGACGAGCGGAAACCGGGCTGAGCGGTCCGGCTCAGCCGGCCGCCCGGGGAAGCCGCCCGCCGCGGGGCGTGCGCGGCGGATCGTCGGCGAGCGCCGCGTGCGCGGGCGACGGATGGCGGACCTTGGAGGGCCGGCCGGTCTCGCGCATCCGCCGGTCGGCTTCGGGCCAGTCCGGCAGGCCCGGCGCGATCCAGTGGGCGACGGAGGCCTCGTCGCACCAGCGGCTGAGCTTGCCCATCGCCGCGCGGTGGTCGCCGGCCAGCACGTAGGCGCGCATCGCCGCCTCGTCGGCCCAGGCGGTGACGGTCCAGAAGGTCAGCTTGGCGTCGTCGAGCAGCGCGCCGTCGCGGTAGCCCGCAGCGTTGCGCGCCTGCAGGCCCGAGCGGACGCCGTACCACGCGAACCCGGGCACGAAGCGCCAGGAGCGCAGCCGCAACCGGGTGAGGCTGATCCAAAGCATGGACGGCATCTCGCGTGACGGCTGCCGCGCCCTCGCACACGCCGTGCCGTGCCATGCTCCGGCCGCGCGTCCTCAGCCGCGGCTGTCGAGGCGTGGACCGCCGAGGCTGATCCGGCTGCCCTGCGAACGGTGGCTGCCGTAGCTCGGGGCGGCGTAGGGGCGGCGCGACAGGTCGTAGAGGGTGTTGCCGACGAGGCCGGCGGCGCGGCGCAGCACCGCGCCGTCGCAGGTGGCCGCGATCCGGATGCCGAGCTCGTGGGTGTGGCTGCGGCCGTAGAGGTAGACCGCCAGCCGCGCGCGGGTCGCCTCGGGGATCTCGCAGACCATCGCCGACACGGTCTCCGGGTCGGCGCGGGAGATCCGGCCGAGCGCGTCGGGCGGCAGCGGGCACTCGGCGGTGGGGTCGTCGAAGCTGAGGGTCAGGGTCTGGGTCACCACGGTCGCTCCCGGCTTGAAGGCCACAGGATGGCGAGCGGATGGTTAACGAAGCGTAACGGCGCGTATCCGATCGTGTCCGGAGCGACGCCTTGCTGGGGCGCGCGCGTCTACGGCGCGCGGGCCTGCTCGCGCAGCACGAACTTCTGGATCTTGCCCGTGGCGGTCTTCGGCAGGGGGCCGAACACGATCCGCTTCGGCACCTTGAAGCGGGCGAGGCCGGCCCGGCAGAAGGCGACGATCTCGGCCTCGCTCGGCGGGGTCGCGCCGGCCTTGAGCTCCAGGAAGGCGCAGGGGCTCTCGCCCCATTTGGCGTCGGGCTGCGCCACCACGGCGGCGAGCATCACCGCGGGGTGGCGGGTCAGGACCTCCTCGATCTCCAGGCTGGAGATGTTCTCGCCGCCGGAGATGATGATGTCCTTGGCGCGGTCCTTGATCTCGATCTGCCCGTCGGGGTGCTGCACCGCGAGGTCGCCCGAGAGGTACCAGCCGTCGCGAAGCGTCGCGGCCGTCGCCTCGGGGTTCTTGAGGTAGCCCTTCATCACGGTGTTGCCGCGCAGGGCGATCTCGCCGACCGTGGCGCCGTCCCGCGGCACCGCCGCCAGCGTTCCGGGATCGACGACGCGCACCGCCTCGACCGTCGGCAGCGCCACGCCCTGGCGGGCCATGCGGCGGTGGCGCTCGCCGGGCTCCAACCGGTCCCAGTCGGGGCCGGGCACGCAGATCGTCGCCGGGCCGTAGCTTTCGGTGGCGCCGTAGAGGTGGGTCACCGCGAAGCCGGCCGCCTCCATCGCGGCGATCACGGTCGAGGGCGGCGCGGCGCCGCCCGTCGCGCAGCGCACCCGCTGCGGGAACGGCCTGCGCACGTCCGCGGGGGCGTTGACGATCATCGACAGCACGATCGGCGCGCCGCACAGATGCGTGACGCCGTGCTCGGCGATCGCCCGATAGATCGCAGCCGGCTCGACCCGGCGCAGGCAGACCTGGGTGCCGCCGGCCGCCACCACCGCCCAGGGGTAGGACCAGCCGCTGCAATGGAACATCGGCAGCGTCCAGAGATAGACGCTGCCCGGCGAGAGCCCGAAGGTGAGCGCGTTGCCGAGGGCCTGGAGGTAGGCGCCGCGGTGGCTGTAGACCGCGCCCTTCGGGTCGCCGGTGGTGCCCGAGGTGTAGAGCAGGCAGAGCGACTGCCACTCGTCGTCCGGCCCCGGCCCGACGAAGTCCGGGTCGCCCTCCGCGACGAGGTCCTCGTAGGCGAGGCCGCCGCCCCCGGGGTCGTCCACGGCGATCACCAGGATCGGGTTCGGGACGGCCTCCAGCGCCTCGGCGGCGAGCGCCCGGAACGGCGCGTCGACGATCAGCGCCCGCGCCCCGCCATGGGTCAGCGAGGCGGCGAGCGTGGCGGCGTCGAGGCGGGTGTTGAGCGGGTTCAGCACCGCGCCGAGCATCGGCACGGCAAAGTGCGCCTCGATCATCGCGGGCACGTTGCCGGCCAGGATCGCCACCGTGTCGAGCCGGCCGATCCCGCGCCCCCCCAGCGCCGCGGCGAGGCGGCGGCAGCGGGCGTCGAGCGCGCGGTAGGTCAGGCGCCGGTCGCCGTCGATCACCGCCAAGCGGTCGGCGAAGGCGTCGGCGGCGCGCGCCAGGAAGCTCACGGGCGTCAGCGCCGCGCAGTTCGCGGCCGAGCGGTCGAGCCCGCTTTCGAACGGGCTCATGCGCCCACCCTCCCCGCGCCTCCGCCGGCCCGGGTCACAGCGGACGCCGGGTGATCCGCGCGATCAGGCCGACGATGCCCTCGCGGAACAGCAGCACGCAGAGCACGAAGACCACGCCCTGGATGATCGTCACCCAGGCGCCGAACTGCGCAAGGTAGGTCTCCATCGTGACGATCACCAGCGCGCCGATGATCGGCCCGAACACCGTGCCCATGCCGCCGACCAGCGTCATCAGCACCACCTCGCCCGACATCGCCCAGTGCACGTCGGTGAGGGAGGCGAGCTGGAACACGATCGCCTTGGTGGAGCCGGCGAGCCCCGCGAGCGTCGCCGAGAGCACGAACACCGCGAGCTTGTACTGGTTCACCCGGTAGCCGAGCGAGATCGCGCGGGGCTCGTTGTCGCGGATCGCCTTCAGCACCTGCCCGAACGGCGAGTGGATGATGCGGTAGATCAGCAGCAGGCCGCCCATGAACACCAAAGCCACGAGGCCGTAGAGCGCGCGGTCGTCGGCGAGGCTGATCGTGCCGAACAGGGCGCCGCGCGGCACCGCCTGGATCCCGTCCTCGCCGCCGGTGAACTTGGCCTGAAGCGAGAAGAAGAACGCCATCTGCGCGAGCGCCAGCGTGATCATCGAGAAGTAGATGCCCTGGCGCCGGATCGCGAGCGCCCCGAAGACCAGCCCGAGCAGCGCCGCCGTCAGCGTGCCGCAGAGGATCGCGAGTTCCGGGCTCAGGCCCCAGACCTTGGCCGCGTAGGCGCAGAGATAGCTCGCCATCCCGAAATACGCGGCGTGCCCGAAGGAGAGCAGGCCGCCGTAGCCGAGCAGCAGGTTGAACGCGAGCGCGAACAGCCCGAAGCACAGCACCTTCATCAGGAACACGGGGTAGAGCACGAACGGCGCCACCGCGAGGAACACGGCGATGCCGAGCATGATCCTGCGATGCAGGGCGCGGTCGTCCCTGCCTTCGGAAATGACCGGGGCGATGGCGGCGTCCGCGGGAGCGAGGGCGGCGGTGTCGGCCATGTCAGAATCCGTCTGTCTGGATGGCCATCGACCGTGAACGGCCGATGGCGTCCGCCGCACCTGCGGCGACGCGCGGTCGCGCTTGCCGCCGACCGCGCGTGGGCGGGCCGGCCTCGGCGCTCGTCGGCGTGGGCTGGCGCATCAGGCCGTCCGCCCGAACAGGCCGGCGGGCTTCACCAGCAGCACCAGCACCATGATCACGAAGATCACGGTGGCCGAGGCCTCGGGATAGAACACCTTGGTCAGCCCCTCGATCAGCCCGAGGCCGAACCCGGTGATCACCGAGCCGAGGATCGAGCCCATGCCGCCGATCACCACCACGGCGAAGACCACGATGATGATGTCGGCGCCCATGTTCGGGTTGACCGAGTAGATCGGCGCGGCGAGCACCCCGGCGAAGCCCGCGAGCGCGACGCCGAAGCCGTAGGTCAGGGTCAGGAACAGGGGCACGTTGACGCCGAAGGCCTGGACCAGGGTCGGGTTCTCGGTCGCCGCGCGCAGGTACGAGCCGAGCTTGGTCTTCTCGATGACGAGCCAGGTGGCCAGGCACACGGCCAGCGACGCGACCACGACCCAGGCGCGGTAGTTCGGCAGGAACATGAACGGCAGGCGCTGCCCGCCGGACAGTTCCGGCGGGATCGCGTAGGGCAGGCCCGAGACGCCGTAGTAGTTGCGGAACAGCCCCTGGATGATCAGCGCCATGCCGAAGGTCAGCAGCAGGCCGTAGAGGTGGTCGAGCTTGTACAGCCGCGCGATCAGCACCCGCTCGAGCACGATGCCGAAGGCGCCGACGAGGAGCGGTGCCAGGGCCAGCGCCCACCAGTAGTTGACCCCGAGGTAGTTGAGCAGCATCCAGGCGACGAAGGCGCCCATCATGTACAGCGCCCCGTGGGCGAAGTTGATGATGTTCAGAAGCCCGAAGATGATCGCCAGCCCCAGGCTGAGGATCGCGTAGAACGAGCCGTTGATCAGCCCGAGCAGGAGCTGGCCGAACAGCGCCTGCATCGGCACGCCGAAGATCGTGGTCATCGCAACCCAGCCATCGTCTGCCCCGACGCCGCGGCGCGCCGTGCGCCGCGGGAGAACGCCAACCGCTCAGCCCTTTACGAGGGGGCAGCCGCCCTCGTTCAGCGGGCGGAACACCTCGTTGCCGGGGATGGTGGCCAGCAGCTTGTAGAGGTCCCACTCGCCCTTGGACTCGGCGGGCTTCTTGACCTCGAACAGGTACATGTCGTGGATCTTGCGCCCGTCGACGCGGATCGTGCCCTTGCCGAACAGCGGGTCGTCGGTCGGCATGTCCTTCATCCTGGCGACGACCTTGGCGCCGTCGGAGGCCGCCTTCAGCGCCTCGACCGCCTTGAGGTAGTGGAGCGTGCCTGCGTAGACGCCGGCATGGTTGGCGGTGGGCTTCTTGCCGCCCATCTGCTTGGCGAAGCGGTCCGAGAAGGCGCGGGTGGCGTCGGTGAGGTCCCAGTAGAACGGCTCGGTCAGGACGAGCCCCTGGGCCACCTTGGTGCCGAGCGAATGCACGTCGGAGGAGAAGACGAGGAGGCCGGCCAGCGCCTGCCCGCCCTCGGTGATGCCGAACTCGCCGGCCTGCTTGATCGCGTTGATGGTGTCGCCGCCGGCGTTGGCGAGCCCGATCACCTTGGCGCCCGACCCCTGCGCCTGCAGCAGGAACGAGGAGAAGTCGGCGGTCGGGAACGGGGTCTTGACCGAGCCGACGACCTTGCCGCCGTTCTTGGTGACGACCGCGGTGGTGTCGCGCTGGAGCGTCTGGCCGAAGACGTAGTCGGCGGTGAGGAAGAACCAGGTGTCGCCGCCGCGCTTGACCATGGCGCCGCCGGTGCCGTTGGCGAGCGCCACCGTGTCGTAGACCCAGTGCACGGTGTTGGGGGTGCATTGCACGCCGGTGAGGTCGGCGGTGCCGGCGCCGGTGTCGATGAAGGTCCTGTTCTTCTCCTTGGTGACCTGGTTGATCGCCAGGGCCACGGAGGAGGTCACGCCGTCGATGATCATGTCGACGCCGTCGCGGTCGTACCATTGCCGCGCGATCGCCGAGCCGACGTCGGGCTTGTTCTGGTGGTCGGCCGAGATGACCTCGACCTTGAGGCCCTTGTCGGCGGCCTTGAAGTCCTCGACCGCCATCCGGGCGGCCACGAGCGAGCCCTCGCCCGCGATGTCGGCGTAGACGCCGGAGCGGTCGGTGAGCACGCCGATCTTGACCGGCGTCTGACCCTGCGCGGCCGCCGCCGTCAGGGTCCCCAGCGCGGCGGCAAGCAGCATTCGTCTCAGCATCCGGTCCGTCCTCCTCGGTGCGCCGGCCGTTTTACGCGTCGGGGCCAAGTGCCCGTCCGTCGTCGGCCTCGTGCGTCGCGTTTCTCTTCGTATGAGGACTCTAG
Organism: Methylobacterium sp. J-092; assembly: GCF_022829325.1. Classification (NCBI taxonomy): domain Bacteria; kingdom Pseudomonadati; phylum Pseudomonadota; class Alphaproteobacteria; order Hyphomicrobiales; family Methylobacteriaceae; genus Methylobacterium; species Methylobacterium sp. J-092. Next base: position 86,070 of record NZ_JAKSXU010000108.1, read on the forward strand.
AAGTCCGTCGATGCCCGAGGTCTTCAGACCCCGAGATAGGCGTGGAGCTTGTCGATATTGGCGTCAAGCGCGTCGTTGGCGATCTCGTCGACCACCCGCCCCTGCTCGATCACCACGTGGCGGTCGGCGAGCGTCTGGGCGAAGCGGAAGTTCTGCTCGACGAGAACGATGGTGTAGCCGCGGCCCTTCAGCTCCCGGATCGTCCGGCCGATCTGCTGGACGATGACGGGGGCGAGCCCCTCGGTCGGCTCGTCCAGCAGGATCAGCTTGGCGCCGGTGCGCAGGATGCGGCCGATGGCCAGCATCTGCTGCTCGCCGCCCGAGAGCTTGGTGCCCTGGCTGCCGGCCCGCTCCTTGAGGTTCGGGAACAGGGTGTGGATCTCGGCCACCGACATGCCGCCCGGCTTCACGATCGGCGGCAGCATCAGGTTCTCGGCCACCGTGAGGCTCGCGAAGATTCCGCGCTCCTCCGGCACGTAGCCGAGGCCGAGCCGGGCGATGTTGCGCGAGGCCATCCCGATCGTCTCGATGCCCTCGTAGGTGATCGAGCCGGCGCGGCGCGCCAGGATGCCGATGATGGCGCGCAGCGTCGTGGTCTTGCCCGCGCCGTTGCGGCCGAGCAGCGTCACCACCTCGCCGGCCCGCACGTCGAGGTCGATCCCGTGCAGGACGTGGCTCTCGCCGTACCAGCCCTCCAGGCCGCGCACCGCCAGCAGGGCGTCCGAGCTCGCGCGCGGAACGGTCTTCAGCGCCGCCTCAGCCATGCCCGGCCCCGATATACGCCTCGATCACGCGCGGATCCTTCGACACGGTGGCGTAGTCGCCCTCCGCCAGCACCTGGCCGCGGGCCAGCACGGTGATCCGGTCGGAGAGCGAGGCGACCACCGACAGGTTGTGCTCGACCATCAGGATGGTGCGGTCCTTGCCGACCCGGCGGATCAGGGCCGCGGTGCGCTCGACGTCCTCGTGGCCCATCCCGGCCATCGGCTCGTCGAGCAGCAGCATCTCGGGATCGAGCGCCAGGGTGGTGGCGATCTCGAGCGCGCGCTTGCGGCCGTAGGACAGCTCCACCGCCTGGTGGCCGGCGAATTCCGACAGGCCGACCTGGTCGACGAGGTCCAGGGCCTCGGCATCGAGGCGGCGCAGCACCGTCTCGGCGCGCCAGAAGTCGAAGGAGTCGCCGTGCTTGCGCCGCTGCAGCGCGATGCGGACGTTCTCCATCACCGTGAGGTGGGGGAACACCGCCGAGATCTGGAACGAGCGCACCAGCCCGAGCCGGGCGACGTCGGCCGGCTGCAGGCGGCTGATGTCGCGGCCCTTGTAATGGATCGCGCCGGCCGTGGGGCTGAGGAACTTGGTGAGAAGGTTGAAGCAGGTGGTCTTGCCAGCGCCGTTCGGGCCGATCAGCGCGTGGATGGTGCCGCGCACAACCTCGAGCGTCACGCCGTTCACGGCGCGGAACCCCTTGAACTCCTTGGTCAACCCGGTCGTGGACAGGATGATGTCCTGTGCCAAACGCAACCCTCCCCTGCATCTTTAGCAGGATGTATCGCTGGAAGCGCCGGCGGCGTCCATCGCGTTTTCGAAGGCGGTGCGAACATTCCCCGGCCGATGACACCCCTTCCGGCAGCGGAAAGCGTGACAGTCGGGGGCAGGTTGTCCGGCCGGCGCTTGCCGGCCGCATCGCAGAATGCCAGTCTGGCCGCGTCCGCATAAAGCGATACGGGAGAGCCCAGATCGGTCCGACGACCGATCATGGCGCCGACGGAGCAACCACCCCCGGAAACTCTCAGGCACAATCACCGTATCGTTGGACGATCTGGAGAGAGGCGCCACCTGGCGCCCACCGAAGGAGAAACCTCGGAGACCGCCGACGCGGCGTCCGGGGGAAGCTCTCAGGTAACCGCGACAGATGGGGGCATCCGAGGAACGCATCCGCGTTCTTCGGCGGCTCGTCGTCGTGGAAACACCAGATGCATGCGGACCCCCTCGCGACCGTCGACACCCCCCGCGCTTCCGGCCTGCTGCGCACCCCGCTGCACGCCCTGCATCTGCGCCGCGGCGCGCGGATGGTGCCGTTCTCCGGCTACGACATGCCGTTGCACTATCCCGCCGGGCTGCTGAAGGAGCACCTTCACACCCGCGCGAACGCCGGCCTGTTCGACGTGTCCCATATGGGCCAGATCGCGCTCGCGGCGGACGACCCGGCCGAGGTCGCCCGCGCCCTCGAGGCCCTGATCCCGGCCGACATCGTCGGGCTGAAGCCCGGCCGGCAGCGCTACGGCCTGCTGACCGACGCCGCCGGCGGCATCCGCGACGACCTGATGGTGGGCAATCTCGGCGACCGGCTGGTGCTGGTGGTCAACGCCGCCAACAAGGCGGCCGACCTCGCCCATCTCCGGGCCTATCTTCCCGCCGCGGTGACGGCGACGGCGCTCGACCGCGCGCTGATCGCGCTCCAGGGCCCGAAGGCGGAAGCCGCCCTGGCGCGCATCGCCCCGCAGGTCGCGGCGATGCGCTTCATGGATGCGGCGGAGGTTCCGATCCTCGGGCATGCCTGCCTCGTGACCCGCTCCGGCTACACCGGCGAGGACGGCTTCGAGATCTCGCTGCCGGACGTCGCCGCCGAGGCCGTCGCCGAGGCCCTGCTCGCGGACGCGGCGGTGATGCCGATCGGGCTCGGCGCCCGCGATTCGCTTCGGCTCGAAGCCGGCCTGTGCCTGCACGGCGCCGATATCGGCCCCGACACCTCGCCGGTCGAAGCCGGCCTGGCCTGGGCGATCCCGTCCGTGCGCCGCATCGGCGGCGCACGCGCCGGCGGCTTCCCGGGCGACGCCCGGATCCTCGCCGAGATCGCCGCCGGCCCGTCCCGCCGCCGCGTCGGCCTGCGCCCGGAGGGGCGCAGCCCGGTGCGGGCGGGGGCACCGCTGTTTGCCGAGGAGGCCGGCACCGAGCCCGTCGGCACCGTCACCTCCGGCGGCTTCGGCCCGAGCCTCGGCGCGCCGGCGGCGATGGCGATGCTGCCCGTCGCGCTCGGGACCGACGGCACCCGCGTCTTCGCCGAGGTCCGCGGCCAGCGCCTGCCGGTTCGGGTCGTCCCCCTCCCCTTCGTCCCGGCCGGGTTCAAGCGCGGCCGGATCTGAAACATCCCGTCAGGAGCAAGACCATGCTGCGATTCACCGACGCGCACGAGTGGCTGAGGGCGGAGGGCGAGGTCGTCACCGTCGGCATCACGGCGCATGCCGCCGAGCAGCTCGGCGACCTCGTCTTCATCGAGCTGCCGAAGGTCGGCGCCAAGCTGTCGAAGGGCGAGGCGGCGGCCGTCGTCGAATCGGTCAAGGCGGCCTCGGACGTCTACGCGCCGCTCTCGGGCGAGGTCGTCGCGGTCAACGACGCGGCGGCGGGCGACCCGGCCGCCGTCGGCACCGATCCGCAAGGGGCCGGCTGGCTCTACCGCCTGCGCCTCGACGACCCGTCCGAGATGGACGGGTTGATGGACGAGGCCGCCTACGCCGCCCTGCCGAAGTAGCCGCCTCCGCCGCTCCGCCGCCGGCGCCGACGCGCCGGCGGCCTTATCGCCCTTCCAAGCCGGGATGCCGCCATGACCGCGCATTACGACCCCTACGACTTCGCCAACCGCCGCCACATCGGCCCGACCCATGCCGAGATCGACGCGATGCTCTCGGTGGTCGCGGCCCCGAGCCTGGAGGCGCTGATCGACGACACCCTGCCACCCGACATCCGGCAGGCGCGGCCGCTCGCGGACGACCTCGCCTTCGGCCCCGCGCTGACCGAGCGCCGGGCGATCGAGCGGATGCGCGAGATCGCCGACCGCAACCGGGTCCTCGTCTCGCTGATCGGCCAGGGCTACCACGGCACAACGATGCCGCCGGCGATCCAGCGCAACATCTTCGAGAACCCGGCCTGGTACACCGCCTACTCGCCCTACCAGCCGGAGATCAGCCAGGGACGGCTCGAGGCGCTGATCAACTTCCAGACGCTGGTCTGCGACCTCACCGGCCTCGACGTCGCCAACGCCTCGCTGCTGGACGAGGCCACAGCCGCCGCCGAGGCGATGGGCATGGCCCGCCGCGTCGCCAGCTCGAAGGCCGAGGCCTTCTTCGTCGACCGCGACTGCCTGCCCCAGACCATCGCGGTGCTGCGGACGCGCGCCGCGCCGATGGGCTGGCGCATCGTCGTCGGCGATCCCCTCGCCGACCTCGACCCGGAAGCGGTCTTCGGGGCGATCTTCCAGTATCCCGGCGTCTGCGGCGCGATCCACGACGTCTCGGGGCCGATCGCGGCCCTGCACGCGGCCGGCGCCATCGCCGCGGTCGCGGCCGATCCGCTGGCCCTGACACTGCTGAGGTCGCCCGGCGAGATGGGCGCCGACATCGCGATCGGCTCGATGCAGCGCTACGGCGTGCCGATGGGGTTCGGCGGACCGCACGCCGCCTACATGGCGACCCGCGACGCGCACAAGCGCGCGCTGCCCGGGCGCCTCGTCGGCGTCTCGGTCGACGCCCACGGACACCGTGCCTACCGCCTCGCGCTGCAGACCCGCGAGCAGCACATCCGCCGGGAGAAGGCGACCTCGAACATCTGCACCGCGCAGGTGCTGCTCGCGGTCATCGCCTCGATGTACGCGGTGTTCCACGGCCCCGCCGGGCTGAAGGCCATCGCCCAGCGCGTCCACCGCGACGCGGTGCGCCTCGCCCAGGGGCTCGCGGCGTTGGGCTTCACGGTCGAGCCCGAGCACTTCTTCGACACGATCACCGTCCGGGTCGGGGCGTTCCAGGGCGTGATCCTGGCCCAGGCGGTTGCCAACGGGGTGAACCTGCGCAAGGTCGGCGACGACCGGATCGGCATCACGGTGGACGAGCGCACCCGCCCCGACATCCTGCAGGCGGTCTGGCGCGCCTTCGGGGCGACGGATCCGATCTACGACGAGGCCTGGCCCGCGTCCCGGCTGCCGGACGGCTTGGTCCGCACCTCCGCCTACCTCACGCACCCGATCTTCCACATGAACCGGGCCGAGAGCGAGATGACGCGCTACATGCGCCGCCTCGCCGACCGCGACCTGGCGCTCGACCGGGCGATGATCCCGCTCGGCTCCTGCACGATGAAGCTCAACGCCACCGCCGAGATGCTGCCGATCTCCTGGCCGGAATTCTCGGAGATCCATCCGTTCGTGCCGGCCGATCAGGCCGCCGGGTATCACGAGCTCATCGGCGACCTGTCCGGGAAGCTGTGCGCGATCACCGGCTACGACGCGATCTCGATGCAGCCGAATTCCGGCGCGCAGGGCGAGTATGCCGGGCTGCTCGCGATCCGGCGCTACCACCTCTCCCGCGGCGCGGCGCACCGGACGATCTGCCTGATCCCGTCCTCGGCCCACGGCACCAACCCGGCCTCGGCGCAGATGTGCGGGATGAGCGTGGTGGTCGTCGGCGCCGACGCGAACGGCAACATCGACGTCGCGGATTTCCGCGCCAAGGCCGAGCGGCATTCCGATAACCTCGCGGCCTGCATGATCACCTACCCCTCGACCCACGGGGTGTTCGAGGTGCGGGTGCGCGAGCTCTGCGACGTCGTCCACGCCCATGGCGGCCAGGTCTACCTCGACGGCGCCAACCTCAACGCGCTGGTCGGGCTGGCCCGGCCCGGCGACATCGGCGCCGACGTCAGCCACCTCAACCTGCACAAGACCTTCTGCATCCCGCACGGCGGCGGCGGGCCCGGCATGGGGCCGATCGGCGTCAAGGCGCACCTGATCCCGTTCCTGCCCTCCGATCCGCGCTCGGGCGAGGAGGGGGCGGTCTCGGCGGCCCCCTACGGCTCGGCCTCGATCCTGCCGATCTCCTGGAGCTACTGCCTGATGATGGGCGGGCGCGGCCTCGCCCAGGCGACCCGCGTCGCGATCCTCAACGCCAACTACATCGCCGCCCGGCTCGGCCGCGCCTACCCGATCCTCTACGCCGGCGCCAACGGCCGGGTCGCGCACGAGTGCATCGTCGACGTGCGCCCCTTCCAGAAGAGCGCCGGCATCACGGTCGAGGACATCGCCAAGCGCCTGATCGATTGCGGCTTCCACCCGCCGACCATGAGCTGGCCGGTGGCCGGCACGCTGATGATCGAGCCGACCGAATCCGAGACCCAGGCCGAGATCGATCGCTTCTGCGACGCGATGCTGGCGATCCGCGCCGAGATCCGCTCCATCGAGGAGGGCCGCGCGGACCGGGCGGACAACCCCCTCAAGCACGCGCCGCACACGGTCCAGGGACTGATCGGCGCCTGGGAGCGGCCCTATTCGCGGGAGGCGGCCTGCTTCCCGTCGGGCGCGCGCGGCATCGACAAGTACTGGCCGCCGGTCAACCGCGTCGACAACGCCTACGGCGACCGCAACCTGATGTGCTCCTGCCCGGCCCCCGACAGCTACGAGGCCGCGGCGGAGTGAACCGACGCCCGCCGCGCCTCGGCGACGACGCGTTCCGGCCGCCGGCCGGCACGCACCCGACGTTTCGGGAGCCTCGAATGACGGTTCCGCGCCATTTGCCGACTCTTTGAGCGCCGAATGCCCGTTCCGACACTTCCGCATGAGGAACATTCACCTCTACCGGTATTTGGAAAGTCTTTCCTCCTCGCGGCGGAGCGCCCCATGAAGATCCGGACCGGCTACACGATCGGCTACGACACGTTCGGCCCGACGGCGCTCACCTACCAGCTCAACGTCCACCCCTCGCGGGCGATCGACCTGCTCACCTCCGACGCGATGCGGGTCGATCCGCCGGTGCCGATGCGGACCTACACCGACGGGTTCGGCAACACCTGCGTGCGGCTGCTGTCGCCGGGCGGGCGCATCACGGTGTCGGCCGACTTCCTGATCGTCGACAGCGGCGAGCTCGACGCCTACGAGCCGACCGCGCAGCAATTCGCGGTGCCGGACCTGCCCGACGACGTGCTCGTGTTCCTGCTGGGCTCGCGCTATTGCGAGACCGACAAGCTCTCCGGCATCGCGTGGTCGCTGTTCGGCAACACGCAAGAGGGCTGGGCCCGGGTGCAGGCGATCGTCACCTGGGTGCACCAGCGCATCCGCTTCGACTACCAGCTCGCCGACGCCACCCGCTCGGCCTTCGACGGCTACAACCAGCAGGTCGGCGTCTGCCGCGACTACGCGCACCTCGCCGTCGCCCTGTGCCGCTGCATGAACATTCCGGCGCGCTACTGCACCGGCTATCTCGGCGACATCGGCGTGCCGGTCGACATCAACCCGATGGACTTCTCCGCCTGGTTCGAGGTCTACCTGAACGGCCCGAACGGCGGCCGCTGGTACACCTTCGACGCCCGCCACGACGCGCGCCGGATCGGCCGCATCGTCATCGCGCGCGGCCGCGACGCCACCGACGTCGCGATCTCCACCAGCTTCGGCACGGCGCTGCTGGCGCAGTTCGACGTCCACACCGACGCGGTGCCCGACGACTTCGTGCTGATGCAGGCCGCCTGAGCGTCCGCCCGCGCCAGGGCATCCCGCCGCAGCGACGGATCGCGGGATGGCCGCGCGGGACCACCCCCGGTATCCGCCCGCCATGGATCCGACCGCGCTCGCCCTGATGGCCACCGCCCTCACCTATTCCGGCTACCTCGTGCTGCTCGGGTGGCGCTGACGGGCGTGTTCCGTCTCGCCGCGGCGAAGACGGGTTTGGATGCCTGGGCCGGCTCGAGCCCGTGAAGCTGCATCGTCGGGCACTTCGGGCCGCGTGGGCAGTGGTTCGAGTCCTGGGACGATGCCGGCGATGGGCTTCGCGCAGGCGATCCCTGTCCCAGGCCGCATCGGCCGTGACGATGTCGACCCGAAGGTCGGTGATCAGGCTCTCGGCCTGAGGCGCACCGCCCCTCCGGCCCGCGCCGAGGGTGAAGCACAACCGGGCAGCCTGGGCCGTGCAAGGCGAAATGGATCCGACTGCTCCGCCGGCCGCGCGAACGTCCGAGCGCCGGGTCGGACGCGGCTCGATCGCCGGCCCCCGGCGCCGACCGAAGGCCGGCGGGCGCGCGCGATGGTGGCATCCACGATCGGGTCTTCGAAGCCGGGATCGTCCGACAGCGCCCCGGAGATCTGCCGCCACCCCCCTCTCCGGTTCCGGCAGCCGAACCGACGAAGCACGCCGTTCCGCTCGGAGCCTCCGGCGGATCGCGTCGAGGCCAGCCGCGGCGCTGGATCCAGAGGACGCCCCCGACGAACGTCCGGTCGTCGCACCCGGCCGCGCCCTTCAGGTCCGGCCCCCCGATGATCAGCGGCGCCCGGCGCTTCCACGGCCCGTCGCCGAGAACCAATAAATATAATTTTTCTAAGTAACTTCTTCAGTAATCGATAACAGACTTGTATATCGCAATAAATCAAGGTAATTCATGAGGCGCATGACTTTTGCTTCAGTAAATAGCCTGGATTTTTCCCTCATCCCGGCTGCGTCGTGAAGTCGTCTCTTAGACTTGCAAGACTGCAAATTTACGCAATTCTATGTTGTTGATGTCGAAAATAAGGACGTGCTATAAAATATATACTCGAAAGACGATTGCAAGACGACGGCCTTGCAGGGCGTAACTTAACTGTTTATCGGAATTTACGTAAGCCATCCTTCCCCGAAGGCCAAGCAGAATCGGCTGCCTACGGGGCTCTTTGGCCTTGCGGAGCCAGTCAGGCCATGAAAACCAAACGGTTTCCGCCCTGCCTCCCGCCGTTTGACCTGTGTTGCGGCATTCATCAATTGCATCCATCAAACGCATGATGTAACGAGGCCAAGCGATTCCTAGCATCACACGTGTGGTATACATGGAGTGGCAGATGTCGGATCTGGCAAAAGTCGGATTATATTGCGATGAAGCAAGGAATATTATTGCGCGCGCAGAGGAAACTTTTCTTTGCTTGAACGAGGGCGGCGCTTGCTTGGGACATAAATTGATGGCCGCCCAGAATTTCGCGGCGCTGAAGCGGCTCGGTCAAATCATCGATCGGCATGATTGTCTTATAAGCTCGAGATCGCCTATCAACGCTGTTGAGATTCCCGTTGTCATCAAGCGGCGCTGGTGGGCAATCGTGCTGAGGCGCAACAAAGGCAATGATCGCACCTTCGAGACGCCGACCTCGGCCGCCTTCATCCCGTCCGAAATCGAAACGCATGGGAATTCGTCGACGATGACGGGTTCCGACAAATAGGTCCTGGTCTCCGGTCCCGGCCTGTCGCAGGACCGTTGTGCTCGTCATCGAGGCGCCGGCATGTTCAAGCCCCTGCTGATCTGGCCGGCGGTGCTGGCCTTAAGCGCGAGGATCCTTGTCGCCGAGATGATCAATCCTCCATCGTCGAGCCAGGCGGTGGACATCGAGGCGCTCGTTGATGAGGCGGCCCGGATTCTGGAAACGCACGGTGCGGAAGCATTCGGAGATTTTCGCAAGAAGAATACGTTCTGGCGTCATGGGGACGTATACCTGTTCGTCGTCGACATGCAGGGCACCGTCCTGTTCAACGCCGCTCATCCGGATCGCGAGGGACGGGATCTGTTCAACGAGCGCGATGCCGACGGGAACCGATTTCACAAAGACTTCATCGACGTCGTCAATAGGTTCGGCGCCGGCTGGGTCGACTACATGTTTCCCAAGCCCGGTTCATCGATACCGTCCGTCAAGTGGAGCTATGTCTGCGGAACGCGCGTCGGAGGCGTCGCTGCGCTCGTGGGCGCCGGCGTCTATGTCGATTGACCGCGTTGCAGCGACGCCCGTGGCGGACGGCTCGGGCGCTTCGCAAGGCGCGATGGGAGAGCTTCTCGGCCTGGACGCAGGTCTTCAGCCCCGCCCAGAGCGTCACGCCTCGGATCGCAGGCAGGATGCGGTGCATGGTGTCCGTTCCGTTCGCCTCCCCCCGCGGCGCGGGATGCCGCTGCGATCGGTCGCTTTTAGGTCGAGCCGTCGGCCGATCGCTGACGGGCGACACGGACGCGACCGCGCTCGCCGTTTCGACTTCCGCCTTGGTTCTCCGGCTTCGTCGTGCGGCTCGGGTCGGTTTGACCAGCAGGCCGGTCGTGATGCGTCCGTGTCGTACGGAACGGCGGACGACGGATCGTCAAGCGTCGCAATCCCATGTCCTTCAGCGAGGCGTGTTGCAGGTCCCCGCAACACCGAGAGCTTGATCCCAGGCCATAAAGAATGCGCCAAATCATTAACTGGGCTAAAATGGTGGTGAGCGCGTTGGGGCTCGAACCCAAGACCTACGGATCAAAAGCTTGCAAAAAGCCGTGCTGCCGATGCCGCAAAATTGTTTTGACGAGCGCGTATGGTCTATATGTGAGGCGCTCTGGGTTGATGGCTTTTAATTTAATGATCGATAATAGGCATGCGATACAGCTCATTTCCCTCAGAATTTTTGATTACGAGTTCCCATAAGCTGTCCACATCCACCAGCTCTCCGCCACTGCGTAGTTCCTCGATCGCAATGCCGGCCTGCTCGATGGCTTCCGCGAGGTCTGCCGCATCGACGCCCTGTGCATCGGATATCGTGTTCGGGCCATCGGTGAGATCAAAGTAAAAATGCATGAGAGAGGCGCTTCGTTGAAGTTTGGAGTCGGAAAGGCGCTCATCGCTCACGTCATCCGGCGTGCCACGCGGTCTTCCGAGCATTTGCGACTCCCTAGGCGGCAGTGAATTCTATTGAATAATATCTTTGAATGTCTTATTAATATAACTAGGCACTATTATGTTGCATGGGTTCCAATTATTATTGATTTTTACAAATAGCCTATCATATAGATTATGTAATTTTCTTATTCATGTATTGATACATTTAGTTCAATCGCCTCAATTATTTTCGCGATGTGGCGTCGTCGATTGAGCGGCGTGATTGATAAATGGTAAGCTTCGAGGAGTGCCGGGCCGCTGCAAGACCAATTTAACGCTTGTTCGCATGTCAAAAATACCATGTCACAGTCAAGATTTTGTTAAATTACTGTAAGATAGCGAGAAGAGATGGCGGTGATAACTATGGAGCGATGAAGCGCGTTTGCTCTAGATCAATCAATGTTTGCTAAGACGATCATCGGCTCGCGTGAGCGCAAGGTCCGGCATGATCCCGGGTATGGCGCCAGCCCGACTCCGATGGTGTGAAGCCGTTTCACCGTTCCTTCCAGGCTTTTGCGATTTGGTCGGAGAGGGGCTTGACGAGGTAGCTCATCACCGAGCGGTCTCCGAGTTGCATGAAGCTCTCCACGGGCATGCCGGGCACAAGGCGGGCGGCGCCGAGGCGCTGCTTTTGGTCCTCAGGCACGCGGATGCGGGCCACGTAGTAGCTCAGGCCGGTCTTGGGGTCGGAGGTCACGTCCGCCGAGACGAGACTGACAATCCCGTCGATCTCTGGGGTGACCCGTTGGTTGAAGGCGGGAAAGCGTAAGGTCGCCGGCTGGTCGAGCCGCACGTTGTCGATGTCCTGGGGGGCGATCTTGACCTCGACTGCGAGTTGGTCGGCCTCCGGCACGATCAGCATGGCGGGCTCGGCGGGGGTGACCAGCCCGCCCACCGTGTGCACGGTCATCTGGTGGATGATGCCGGCCTGCGGGCTGCGCATCTCGACACGCTTCAACTGGTCCTCGGCCGCCACGCGCTTCTCGCGGTACTCCGACCACCGGCCCCGGATCTCGGCGAGATCCTTGCCCGTCTCGGTTCGCATGTCGCCGTCGATTTGCAGGATTTGCAATTCGGTCTCGGCGATTTTGCCGCGCGCCGAGGCGATGGCGGCGATGAGCTGGCCGCGCTCGCCGTCGAGACGGGCGGCGTCGCGCTCCAGGGCGTTGACGCGGGCCAGCGGCACTAGGTTCTTCGCGTAGAGCCCACGCACGCCGTCGAGCTCGCCCGTGATGAAGCCGACCTCGCGCACCTTGGCAGCGACCTGCTCGGTAAGCCCCTTGATCTCCTCGCGCACCTGCAGGACGCGCTCTCGCAGCTGCGCCTTCTGGCCCACGCGTCCCATCACGCGCGAGGCGAACAGCCGGGTCTCGCCCTCGATGAGGTGGGCCACGGCCGGGTCGCTTTCCTTCTGCGCTAGGAGGTCGGGCAGGAAGGCGACGACCGCTGCCCCGTCGCGCTCGGCCTCGTTGCGGGCGCGGCGCGCGGCCAACTCGTCCATGGCCTTCAGGACGATATCGAGGTTGGCCCGCACCTGGGTCTCGTCGAGGCGGATGAGCACGTCGCCCGCCTGCACGCGGGCGCCTTCGCGCACGAGGAGCTGGCCGACCACCCCGCCGGTGGGGTGCTGCACCTTCTTGACGTCTGATTCCACCACGAGCTGGCCCGGCGCGATGACCGCGCCGGAGATCTGGGTGAAGGTGGCCCAGCCGCCCACCCCCACGACCAGGAAGGCGCAGAAGGCCGCGCTGAGCGCGAGATGGCAGCGGATCGAGCCCTGCGCGCGCGGGCCGGTGCGGGCGGGCGTGACGTGGTGAGAATTGAGGGTGCGAGGAGTGAAGGTGGCGGCCATCAGGCGCTCTCCTGCAGGGGGCCGGGCGCGGCGCGGCTTCCGATGGGGCGGGTCTCGACAGGAACCGAGGCCGGGCGCAGCACGCGCTTCAGGACCTCGTCCTTCGGTCCGAAGGCCTGGGCCCGGCCCTCGCTCATCATCAGGATGAGGTCGACGGCCGCCAGCGCGCTGGGCCGGTGCGCGATGACCACGCAGATGCTGCCCCGCCGGCGCACGCCGAGGATCGCCTGGGTCAGGGCGTTCTCGCCCTCGGCGTCTAGGTTGGCGTTGGGCTCATCGAGGATGACGAGGAAGGGTTCGCCGTAGAGGGCGCGAGCGAGGCCCACGCGCTGGCGCTGGCCGGCGGACAGGCCCGCCCCGCCCTCGCCGATGCGGGTGTCGTAGCCCTCCGGCAGGCGCAAGACGAGCTCGTGCACGCCGGCCGCCTGCGCGGCCGCGATCACGGCCTCCGCGCGCGCTTCCGGATCGAAACGCGCGATGTTCTCCGCCACGGTGCCGGCGAAGAGCTCGACCTCTTGGGGCAAGAAGCCAAGATGCGGCCCGAGATCGTCGGCCGACCACTGGTCGAGGGCCGCCCCGTCGAGGCGGACCTTGCCGCGGATGGCCGGCCAGACGCCGACCAGCGCCCGCACCAGGCTCGACTTGCCCGACGCCGAGGGGCCGATGATGCCGAGGCCCTGCCCCGCCCGGAGGCTGAAGCCGACATCCTGCACCGCGAGGCGGGGCGTGCCGGGGGGCGCGACGCTCAGGCCCTCGACCCGGAGGGAGAGGCGTGGCGCAGGGAGCAGGTGTTTTTGGGCGCCTGCCGGCATGCGGGCGAAAAGCTCGGATAGGCGTCCCCAGCTCTGCTGAGCCTGGACGAAGCCCTTCCAGTTGGCGATGGCGAGCTCGGCCGGGGCCAGCGCGCGCGCCACCAGAATGGAGCTCGCGATGATGATGCCGGCACTTGCCTGTCCGTTGATGACTAGGTAGGCGCCGAGCGCCAGCACGCCCGATTGCAGGGCCATGCGGAAGGCCTTCGAGGTTGCGCCGAAGCCCCCTGCGATGTCGGAGGCGCGCTGCTGAGCCTGCATGTAATCGCCGTTGGCCCCCGCCCAGCGGATGGAAAAGCGCCTCTGCATGCCAAGTGCCGCCAGCACCTCGGCGTTGCGGCGCCCGGCCTCGGCGAGACCGTTGCGGTGTAGGCCGTGGCCGGTGGCCGTCTGGGCGGGCTGACGCGTGGCCCGATCCGTGAGCAGGCCGAGCGTCGCAAGCACGGCCGCGCCGGCGAGCGCCGCGACCCCGATGAGCGGATGGAACAGGAAGCAGATCAAAAGGTAGACCGGCATCCAGGGCAGATCGAAGAACGCAGAGGGACCCGAGCTGCCGAGGAAGCTACGCAAAGCGTCGAGATCGCGCAGGGGCAGGAGGCCGTCGCCGGAGGCCGCGCCCTTGAGGGGGGCGCGCACCACGATGTCGAAGACGCGCCCGCTCAAGGATTCGTCCAGCGCCGCGCCGACGCGGGCGAGCACCCGCACGCGCAAGGTCTCGAGCACCCCTTGAAAGCCGTAGAGTACCAGCGCCAGCACGAAGAGGCCAATCAGTGTGGGAACGGAGTGGCTGGGGATGACCCGGTCGTAGACCTCGAGCATGAAGAACGAGCCCGTCAGATAGAGCACGTTCACCAGCCCGCTCATCGCCGCCACCCCGATGAACGCCGTGCGGCACTGCGCAAGCGCCGAGATCAACTCGGCCGGATCCCGGGCTTTCATGGCGTTGCCCTTTCTGCTCTATGGCTCCGCGCTCGACAGCGTCGAGTCCGGCGGCTCAGGGCAGCAAGTCTAGAGTGAGGGACTTGTGTCATCGAAACAATCGGCCGTTTGGCCATCTCCGTTATCAATCGGTCATATCTTTGATCGATCGACCACTTCTTTGACCAATTGGCTAAGTCCGATGTTATTGGGGGGGTGTTTGATGCGCGACCGGGAGGAGGGCCGCGCGCCCCGGCCGCGCGTCGTCTCGTCCGCCCGGCATCGATGACGATGCCGGGCTGCCCCGTGGCGGCCTCCCCCTTCACGGGGCTTCCGAAAAGGTCGTTGGGCCGGCCTCAGGCGAAATGCGCCCAGTCGGCGGTCACCGCATGGAGATGGACACCCTCGAGCAAGATGGTCTCGCCCGGCAGTTGGAGCGTCGTGCCCGCACTACTTTCCGTCAGGGTCGCCTCCGCCGCGTGGTAGCCGTGGAAGTCCAGGGTGTCGGTCCCGAGGACGAAGTCGTGGATGACGTCCTGGCCGCCCGCGCCTTTGGTGAAGCCGAAGACGTCCCGGCCCGCACCGCCCGTGAGTTCGTCGTTGCCCGCCCCGCCATCGATGCGATTGTTGCCCGCATTGCCCATCAGGATGTTGTCGAGGGCGTTGCCGGTCGCGAAATTGTCGCTCGATCCGGTGAGGATCAGGTTCTCGACATTGTCGCCGAGCTTGTAGCTCGTGGCGCTTTCGACCGTGTCGTTGCCCTCCCCCGTCAGTTCCACCACGCGGTCGCGCGCGATGTCGACGACATAGGTGTCGTCGCCGGTCCCGCCGGTCATGTCGTCGGCATTGCTGCCGCCGTCGAGGCGGTCGTTGCCCGCGCCGCCGATGAGAACGTCGTGGCTCGCCCCGCCCTCAAGGGCGTCGTCGCCGTCGCCGCCGTCGAGGGTGTCGCTGCCGTTGCCGCCAACGAGGTGGTCGTTGCCCGCGCCGCCGTTGAGCCGATCGTCGCCGGTGCCGCCCGACAAAGTGTCGTTGCCGGCATCCCCGAACAGGGTGTCGCGGCCGTCCCCGCCGATCAGGATGTCATTGCCGTCATGGCCGTGGACCAGATCGTGCCCCTGCAGGGCGTCGATGTGGTCGTCGCTGGCCGTGCCGTCGAGAACATCAGCGGAGCGCGTGCCGAGATGCGCGGGCGTGGTCTCGACCGGCGCGGACGGTGCGGGCGGCGTGGCCGGCGGCGTCACCACCGGGTCGGGTGCCGTCGGCGCGGATGTTACGGGGGCGGGCAACACCGGAAGCGGCGTCGCGGCGCCGAGATGCCCGACGCCCGCCTGCGCCCGGTCGAGGTCGGGGACGCTCGCCGCGGCGTCGAGGGTGTAGGCGTAGGGTACGTCGTAGGACGCGGTGGAGAGGCCGTTCTCGGCGGTGGCCTCGTGGCTGCCGGGCTTGCTCCAGGTTACGTCGGTCAGGAGGTTTCCGCTGAGGTCCCAGTAGCCGATCTTGGCGCTGTCCAGGCTGACGATCGGGTTGTGGACGTTCTCGAAGACGTTATTCTCGATCAGGCCGACAGCGTCCATCCGTAGATTGATGCCTGATGTTTCGATGTTCTTGTAGTAGTTGTCGTAGATATGTACATCTCCGTCCCGGACGCTGGGGGTACGCGAGCCAATATTCTCGAAGACGTTGTGGTCAAAAGTAATGTACCGTCCACCGGTATCAGCGTCCGAGTAACCTACAAGCGACGTCTTGTGATGATCATGCAGGTAATTATTTGAGATCGTAATGTATTCAGCCCCGCGCTTAATATCGAGGAGACCGTCGTAGTAGTCCTTGTTGGCAGTCAAACTGCTGTATAGCTCGTTGTGGTCGATCCAGATGTTCTTTGAGGCGCCCTCGATCCCAATCGCATCCTTCGGGCCGGTCGCGACGTTATGTACCTTCAGGTTCTGGATGATCAGGTTCGACGAACCGCCGCTGACGCGGATGCCGATGCCGTCAAAATCAGCGTTGCTGCCGACGCCGATCACCGAGAGGTTGCTCTTGCTCGCGATGCTGATCGCGTCGACGCCGCTGTTGCCCGGCGTGATCTTACCGTCGACATAGATCGTCAGCGGTCCCGTGGCTTTGTCGATCGCCGCCTGAAGCGCCGCGCCGGTCGAGACCGTTACGCTCGGTCCGCCGCTGCCGCCAGTCGTGCCGCCGTTCATCGAGGCGAAGCCGTGAGCCAAGTTGTCAGCCATGAATATAGTCCCCTTTCCGCATTTCCATGCGGTGATTCTGTTGTTTGATTGAAAGATATGTTTGATATGTACTTATAATTTCGGTCATTATTAGCATAGTTATTATCCGCAACGCAGGATTTTTCATTGCCCGATGCTGAAAAAATTCGGCCTTTGGGCTGTCACGCGCTGTTCCGCGGACATGTCTGCTGAGGAAGTCCGGTTTTCGGCGAGCGTCAGCCGATGGCTTCGCCACGTGGATTCCGGCGTCGTTCTTCTGCCGTTCCTGGCCCGCGGAATCAGCCGCGCCCTGGCCCGGGCAACGGGGCCGCCATCCTAACGGTCATGAAGATGTCCTCGTTCTGATCGGACCCTCGCCAAAGGACGCGAGGCCGCGAAAGTGGGGCATGCCTGAACACAGGCGAGACACCGTACCGAATCAGCGCTTGCAGAACCCGCAGGCAGTCACGCCGAGAGAAAAACTCGCAGGTTCTCCGCCGCTCTCGCGCTGACGGCCATGTCATGCAGCAATACGGCTGAGTTGTGAACCCCAAAATCCCATCAGGCGCGCCGAATGCTTGCGCAGATGGCGGCATCCGCGTGCTCAAAATGGCATCATGCCGGATAATTATTCACGGGACCGATTTTTATGTTACTTTGAAGCGACACAATTTCATCGCTGCGGCGACGATGTCTGGTGCTCGAGCGTATCCAGCAGGGACAGGGCGAGCTGCGCGATGAGGCGGCCAGCCTCCGATTTGTGATCCGCGCGGGCACCCTCTTCGGGCGAGATGAAGACCTCCCCGGCGAGGCCGCCCAGCGCAGTGCGGAAACTGAAGCGGTAGCGCCCGCGATGGCCGCGCTTCAGAACCAGGTGCGGCACCGGCTCGCCCGGTCCCTGGAAGCCGCCAGCGGCGGATCCACGGACGGGTGCGGCCGCCTCTTCCGGGGCGATGGGAGGAGGACGGATCAACGGGCTCGCCTCTCGCCGAGATCGGCCAGAATCTTATGCGCGGCCTGGCTGGTCGGATCGCGGGCGAGGGCCTGCCGGGCAGCGTCGCGGGCCTCGTCGTAGCTCTTCATCAGCCGCAGGCAGCGGCCGAGCTTGATCCAATGGGCGGCGACGTCCGACTGCACCACGGTGAGGCGGCGCAGGAGATGGGCGGCCTCATCGAACCGGCCGCTGGTGAGCCGCGCCTTCGAGAGGACGCGTAGGGCCTCGAAGCGCTCGGGATCGATGCGCAGGAGTTGCGTCGCGAGAGCTTCCTGTCGGACGTCGTCGCCCTCGGCCACCGCTTGGCGCAGGGCGGAGGCAATCTGCGCGCCGCCCCGCCGCAGCAGCCGGGTGCAGATCGGGTCCTGGGGATTGTCGGCCAGTACAATGGCGGCCGCGCGGACGGCCCCGTCGATGTCCCCGGCTGCTTCTTGCGCGCGGGCCTGCTTGGCGAGGCGGCGCGACAGGGATTCGGCCGAGGCCAGGGCCTTGGCGTTGGCGGGATCGGCCCGGGCGGCGCGGCGATAGAAGCCGAGGGCCGGCTCCGGGCGCCCGGCGAGGTCGGCGGCGCGGGCGGCGCGCACGAGGGTTGCGGCATCGCTGTCGCCGGCACGCTCGACCTGGTCCCAGAGATCGGCCGCCCGCGTCCAGTCGGCGCGCTTCTCTGCCGCGGAGGCCGCCTCGCGCAGGATCTTCACCCCCTCGGGGTCGATGTGCAGGACGAGGTCGTAGGCCTGGGCCGCCGCCCGGAGATCCCCCGACTGCACCGCCGAACGGGCGGGCTTGAGCCAGTGGGTGGTGAGCTTCGTGAGGGTGCGGGCGACCGTGCGGTCGCCGGGATGGAAGACCAAGTAGGCACGCAGGGCCTCGGCGCCGGTGGCCCAGAATTCCTGGGCCAGCGCGTGCTCGCCCGCCGCCTTCAACTGGCGGCAGATGTCATCGCGATGCGCCTCCGGCACGCCCTGCGGCGCGGCGCAGACCCGGCGCGCCACGCGGGTCAGGCCCTCGACCCGGCCGGCCGCGATCATCCACTGCATGATGGCGAGGGCGGCCTCCGGGTTCGCCTCGGCGAGCGCCTCGGCCACGGCGGCGAGTTCGGCGTAACGACCGAGCAGGCGCAGGGCCTCGGCCTTGACCGCCAGTGCCACGGTGTCAGCGGGCTCGCGCTCCAGCACCTCGTCGGCGAGAGCAAGGCCCGCATCGGCCTGCTTGGCGCGTAGGTGGCATCGGGCGGCCTCGATCAGCGGCCAGGTCGCCTCGCGGCGGCAGCCGGCCATCTCGCGCCACATCACGGCCGCCTCCTCGAAGCGCTTCAGCTTGGTCAGCGCTTTGGCCGCCGTGACCACCGAGGAGGAATTGCGCGGGTTGGCGGCGCGCCCCCGCAGGGCGAAGTCGAGGGCCGTCTCGGGTTCGCCCCGGCGTAGGGCTACCTGAGCGATCACCGAGATGCCGGGCGCGCAGGGCGGGTCGGCGGCGATGGCCGAGCGCGCCACCGCCGCGGCGGCGTCGAGGTCGCCCGCTCGCATCGCGGCCGCCGCGCGCAGGTGCATCGGAGGCTCGCCGGGCTCGGCCGGCGCCGGCATGGCGCGGCGCAGGACCGGCATCGGAGATTCGGGCACGAACCCGTGCGTGGTACGCGGCAGGGAGGCAGCGGCGAGCCGGACCTCGTGGAGGAGTTCTTCCTGGAGGATTGCCTCGAAGGCGGGGGCGTAATGGGCCCGGCTGGCGCCGCCCTCGGCCATCGCGGCCTCGACCCCGAAGGCAAGGACGTGCGGGGTCGGGTCGAACACCCGCATGCCGTGGCTCCGGGCGAGTTCGGCCATCCAGGTGCTGATCCGCGCCCGGCTCTCGATCTCCCGGCCCTGTGCGTCGACCAGGTTACAATGGGTCACGAACACGACGGGGCGCGGCAGCCGGGCGACGATCTCGAGGACGTCGCGCTCCAGCGTCTCCCGCGTTGTGGTGGCGACATGCGATTCGGCGAGCACGTGGCGCTCGAAGGGCGCCAAGGCGGCGAAGTCCGCGTGCGCCGCGAGGTCGAGAATGCGGCGGTCGCGCTGGTCCTCGCCGAGTTCGGCGTAGAGCACCTTCAGGAGGTTGGGATGGCCCCGGAAGCGCTCGGTGAAGTAATTGAGCTGCAGCACCCACTCGCCAAGCATCACGCTCTTGAGCGAGGAGATCTCCACGAGGTAGACGCACGTCTCTTCGGGCTTGGCGCGGGTGGGCAGCCCGCGCGGGCCGGCGAGGTAGGGCACGATCTCGGGGGGCAGCGCCAGCCCATCGCGAAAATCGAGGAATTGCAGCACCTCGCGCACCGTGTGGAGGTAGCCGTAGACATCCGCGTTGGCGAGGTCGATCAGGCAGGCCTGCGCGGCGTTCCGCATCGGGTTGACGATGCGGCAACTGCCCAGAGCCGTGACGCTCAGCCGCTTGAACATGGCACTCTCCTCCCCAGCCTTCCGCTGGCCCCGTCTCGCATTGCGGCCCCCGAATGGGGTCCGGCCCGTCACATCCGCCACAGGGAGACGCCCTCCGGGATCCGGTTCCGGTCGAGGCAGGCCCGCACGTCGAGGACATCGCCGCCGTGCCCTTTCAGGCAGCGCCGCACGAGGTCCCAGCCCGCCGCCACGAACTGGTGGTGTGAGACGGCGAGAATCACCGCGTCGCAATCCTGCAGGCTCGCAAGCGGCCGCAGGGTGATGCCGTACTCGTGGCGGGTCGCCCCGGCATCGGCCTGCGGATCGTGCACCTGCACCTCGCAGCCGTGCATCTCCAGGGTCCGGATGACGTCCGCCACCTTGGAGTTGCGGATATCGGGGACGTTTTCCTTGAATGTCAGGCCGAGCACCCCGACCCGGCCATGTGTGACGCCGCGGGCGGTGAGCCGCCGGATGCATTCGTGGGCGACTACCTTGGCCATGCCGTCGTTGATGCGCCGGCCCGCCAGGATGACCTCGGGCTGGTAATCGGACATCTGCGCCAGGTGGGTGAGGTAGTAGGGGTCGACGCCGATGCAGTGGCCTCCGACCAGCCCGGGGGCGAAGGGCAGGAAGTTCCACTTGGTCCGGGCGGCGTCAAGCACGTCGGCGGTGTCGATGCCGATGCGGTGACAGATGATCGCGAGCTCGTTCATCAGCGCGATGTTGAGGTCGCGCTGGGTGTTCTCGATGACCTTAGCGGCCTCCGCGACTCGGATCGAGGGCGCGCGATGGATGCCCGCGCAGACCACCGAGCCGTAGACTTCGGCGATCATGTCCAAAGTGGCCGGGTCCTGGCCCGCCACCACCTTGGTCACGGTCTCAAACCGGTGGACGATGTCGCCCGGATTGATCCGCTCCGGGCTGTAGCCGATCGTGAAGTCCCGTCCGCAGACGAGGCCGGACGCGGCCTCGAGCACGGGGACGCAGACCTCCTCGGTGGCGCCCGGATAGACCGTGGATTCGTAGACCACGATGGCGCCGGGCGCGATGGCCGCTCCGACGCAGCGGGAGGCCGCGATCAAGGCCGAGAGGTCCGGCCGGCAGGCGGCGTCGATGGGGGTCGGCACCGCCACGATGAAGAAGTCGGCGCCCCGCAGGGGGGCGGCCTCCGCCGTGTAGCGGATCGGTGCATCCTCGAGGTCGCGGCGGTCAATGACGTTGCAGCGATCGAGACCCCGGCGCAGCTCCGCGATGCGCAGGGGATCGACGTCGAAGCCGATGGTGGGCGCACCGGAGGCCGCGAATGCGGCGGCCACCGGCAGGCCGACATAGCCGAGGCCAATAACCGCGATACGCCTGCCGTGCCCGGCTCGGACACGGCGCCGCGTTCTGGGAAGGAGATCAAGCACGGACCGCCTCCGGCGCGAGCGAGTCGGTGTAGCTGGCCGAGACCGGAAGCTCGCGGCGCCCGCCGATTCCGGCGTAGCGGAAGCCATGGCGGGTGGCTTCGTCGACCTTGTAGACGTTTCGCAGGTCGATCATGACGGGGGCGGCCATGACGGTGGCGAGGCGGGGGAAGTCGAGGGCGCGGAAGGCGTTCCACTCGGTCACGATCACCACCGCATCGGCACCTTGGGCGCAATCGTAGGCGTCGCCCGCGTAGGTCACGTTGGTGAGCATCGGGCGGGCGGCTTCCATGCCCTCGGGGTCGTAGGCCCGGATCTGCGCACCGCCGTCCTGCAGGCCGGTGATGATGGACAGGGCCGGCGCGTCGCGCATGTCGTCGGTGTTGGGCTTGAACGTCAGCCCGAGGATTGCGATCGTCTTGCCCCGCACCGAGCCTCCGCAGGCCAGGATCACCTTGCGGGCCATGGCGCGCTTCCTCTGGTCGTTGACCGAGACCACCGTCTCGACCAGCCGCACCGGGGTGCCCGCATCCTGAGCCGTCTTGACGAGGGCCAGCGTGTCTTTAGGAAAGCACGAGCCGCCGTAGCCCGGGCCCGCGTGCAGGAACTTGGCGCCGATGCGGTTGTCGAGCCCGATCCCGCGGGCGACTTCCTGCACGTTGGCGCCCACCTGCTCGCACAGATCCGCGATCTCGTTGATGAAGGTGATCTTGGTGGCCAGGAACGCGTTGGCGGCGTACTTGGTCAGCTCGGCGGTGCGCCGGTCGGTGTAGAGGATGGGCGCGGCGTTAAGGTAGAGCGGGCGGTAGACCTCGCCCATCACGGCGGCCCCGCGCGCGTCCTCTGCGCCGATGACGATGCGGTCGGGGCGCTTGAAGTCCTCGATGGCTGCTCCCTCGCGCAGGAACTCGGGGTTGGAGACCACCGCCACCTGCGCCTGCGGGTTGGTCTCGCGGATGATGCGCTCCACCTCATCGCCGGTGCCCACCGGCACGGTGGACTTCGTCACCACGACGGTGAAGCCGGTGAGCGCGGCGGCGATCTCGCGGGCGGCGGCGAAGACGTAGGAGAGGTCGGCAAAGCCGTCGCCGCGCCGCGAGGGCGTGCCCACCGCGATGAACACTGCCTCGGCCCCGCGGACCGCCGGGGCGAAGTCGGTGGTGAAGCTGAGTCGCTCCTGGCGCACGTTCTCGGCCACCAGGGCGTCGAGACCCGGCTCGTAGATCGGCATGCGCCCAGCGTTCAGCGCCGCGATCTTGGCCGGATCCTTGTCGACGCAGACCACGTCGTGACCGAAATCCGCAAAGCAGGTGCCTGAGACGAGGCCCACATAACCGGACCCGATGACCGCGATTTTCATGATGCCATTCCCATCTTGAGTGGATCAGTTTCGCCGAAGACAGCGAGGGTCTCGCGGATCATCCGCTCGATTCCGAAGCGCTGCTCGATGAAGACAGGCGCGCCCACGCGGGCGCGGTGACGGAGGCCGCGCGAGCGGATCACGGCGGTAAGGGCGGCGGCGAGGTTGGCCGGCGCGTCGTCCTCGACGAGGCGGCCGGTGACGCCGTCGAGCAGCGCCTCGCCCGAGCCGCCGGCCCGGGTGGTGACAACAGGCACGCCGAGGGATTCGGCCTCCAGGAGCACGTTGGGCAGGCCCTCGACCTCCGAGGCCAGGAGAAGCACGTCCATGGCGGCCATCCAGGGTTCAACCGGGCTCTGGCGGCCGGCGAGCGTTATGCGGCTGGAGAGGCCGCGCGCGGCAATGGCCTCCGCGATCTCGGCCCGCATGGCGCCGTCGCCGACGATGACGCCGTGGGTGCGGGGATCGGCTTCCGCCACGCGCGCGACCACGTCGAGCCAAAGATGCGGCCGCTTGGCGGGGGCGAGGCGGAAGACGCCGCCGACGAGCAGGGCGTCGGGCGACAGGTTCAGGCGCTCGCGCACGCCGAGGCGCTCCGCTTCCGGCGCACGCGCCCGCAGGCTCTTTACGTCGACGCCATTGCGCAGGACCCGGATGCGCCCGCGCTCGAAGCCGAGCCATGCCTCGTAATCCTGCGCGCCGGCGGCGGAATTCGCCGTGAACCGCACCTCGGGGCGTTCGGCCAGCGCCCGGTACATGGTGGCGAGATAGGCCCGGTAGCGGCGGCGGTCGTTCTCGCCCGCCACCACGTTGCGCATGGAGCAAACGATGGTAGGCACGCCCGCCAGGAACGCCGCCACCGAGCCCGTGGAGATCACCCCGTCCTGCCAGAGATGGACGCAGGACGGGCGGTGGCGCCTGAAGCAGTCGTAGAACTTGAGGATGTCGCGGGCGAGGTTGGGTGGGAAGGCCGCCATCAGGCGCAGGGCCTCGCGCAGGCATGGGTCCTCGGCCGTCAGCGCGCGCAGCACGTGGGTGTCGTTGACGTGCGCGAGATCCTCGATGACGAGGTGCTCGGTCTCCGCGAGGTTGCGCATCATCGCGCGACCCCGTGCGGGCGTGAGGTCGAGGCCCGCGAGTACGGTGCGGCCGCGGCCCGCGCGAGCCCGCGAGACGCCGGCCGCCGTGAGCGCGACTTGGCGCTCGGCGCCGCCCGCCCCGAGCGAGGACGTACACAGGATCACTGTATCTGTCGGGGGCAGGATGGTGCGGGCGGGCGGAGCCTCGAAGACCCGCAGGAACAGTGCGCCGGGGAAGACCGGAACGTGCTCCCGCCCCGGGGCGGCCACCGCGAAGGCGGCCCGGCAGCGGGCGGCGGCGCGCTGAAGCTCGGGCTCGACGTTTGGATCCTGGAGCGCGGCGGCCAGATGCGTCCAGGCCTCCGCATAGGCCCCGACCTCCATCAGCGCCTCGGCGAGCACGGGCCGGACGCGGCGCCGCAGGATCGGGTTGGCCATTGCGCGCCGGGCGGCCTGGATCGCCTGCGGCGCGTCGCCCGCCGCGAGTTCGACGCGGGCGATCGCGAGGAAGCCCTCGGCGCCTTCGTGGGCGAAGAGCTGTCGGGCCTGGTGGACGAGTTCGGCAATGCGCTCGTCGCGCTCCAAGGCGCCGTAGGCGCGCAGGGCGCCCTCCCAGTGCGAGACCTCGCCCCGGTCGCGCTCCAGGGCGGCTTCGTAGGCCGCCGCCGCGCCGGCCCAGTCGTTGAAGCGCTTCAGGATGCGCCCGAGCAGAGCTCGGTACGCAGCGGCGTTCGGCTCGGCTTCGATCAGGCTGCGCGCCACCGCGACGCTGTGCTCCTTGCTGGATCCCGCCCCCTGCATCAGCCGCAGGCGTGCCTTGGCCGCCTGGGGCGCCTGCGCCTCTGGTCCTGTGAGGCTGTCGAGGAGCGCCAGCGCCCGGGCGCCGTCGCCGATCTGCTCGTAGGCCCGGGCGAGGCGCAGGCGCAGCGGTCCCTGATCGGCGCTCCCCGCTTGCGCTTGAACGGCTGCCCGTCCTCGGAGATCCGCGCGAGCCGGGCCCAGCTCTGGCTCGCCTTGAACCAGTCGCCGGCCTTTTCGTGGATCAAGCTGAGTTCGCGCAGGATGCGCGCCCCGTCATTTTGGATCACCAGGGCGGCCTCGTAGGCCGCTACCGCGCCGGGGATGTCGTTCTCTGCTGCCCTGGCGCGGGCCGCAGCTACGAGAGGGGTGAACAGCCGGCGCAGGCCGGCCGCGGCGCGGGCGCTGTCAGGGTCGATGAGAAGGATCGCCTTCCAGGCCGCGGCAGCGGCGGGCGTGTCGCCGCGCTCGGTGGCGACCTTGCCGCGTCGCTCCAGGGTGCGGATCAGGGCGGCGCGCATCACCGTGTCGATGTCGATCTCGCCGGTCTCGCGGGCGGTGGCGACGATGCTGGCCGCCTCCTCCGGGTGCAGGGACGAGATCAGGGCCGGCACGGCCGCCATGGCGGCCTTGGGCTCGATGGCGGCGAGTTCGAGGGAGACCTCCGCCAGCTCGCGCATGCGCTTGAGCTTGAGCAGAGCGTCGCTCTTGATCACCAGGGCGCCCGCCTCGCGGGGGTCGCGCCGGAGGGCCGCGTTGGCTGCGGCGAGGGCCGCCTCGTAGTTGCGCACCTTCATCTCGCAGCGGGCCATCTCGATGAGCGGGAGCACCAGCTCCGGGCGCATGATAGAGACCCGCTGCCAGATCTCGGTGGCGGCGGCGAACTGCTTGGCCCGCATCATGGCCTTGGCCGCCACCAGCAGAACGCGCAGGTCGTCCGGCGCGCGCCGGACGAGGTCGCCTGCGATAGCGCAGGCCTCCTCCAGCTTGCCCACCCGCAGGGCGCTCTTGACTAACATCAGGCGCGGCTCGGACGCGGCCGGATCGATCTCCACCGCCTCGCGGAACTCGGCGGTGGCCGCCGTGGTATCCCCGCGGTGGAACGCGACAGTTCCCAGCAGGGTGTGGACCACTGCGTGGCGGCCATCCTCGGCCGAGAGCCCGTGCAGGATGGACTCGGCCTCGTCGAGATCGCCGTCGGCGATGCGTCGCTTGGCTTCGTTGAGCGCGGCCTGCATCGAGGCGTGAACCAGGGCAGGGCGGGCCGCTGGGCGCGGGGCCGGCTCCGCCTCGGCGGCTTTCGTCGGGGTCGCCTCGGCCGTTGCCAGGGCGGTTTCCGCTTCACCGCTGGCCGCGACGCGGCTGAGCACGCCGTCGAACAGGATGCTGCCGATAATCGGCTTGAATGGGTTGGCGTAGTGGTTGAGGTCGCGACCCTCTTCCGCCATCGCCTCCGGCACGCCGTAGCCGGCGACGTGCGGCGAGGGGTCGAAGTGGCGGTAGCCCTTGGCGGTGCAGATCTCGGCGATCCAGCCGCACAAGCGGTTGCGCGAGGCGACGAGCGAGCCGGCGGTATTCGGCACGTTGATGTGGTTCACGAAGACCACGTCGGCCGGCAGGCGCCGGACGATCTCGGCCATATGGGCCTCGAGCTCGTCGCGGGTGGTGCTGCGGATGTAGCCTTCGGTGAGGACGCGGCGCTCCAGCGCATCGGTCTCGGCAAAGTCCGGCAGGGCCTCGAAGTGCCGGCGGCGCACTTCCGGGTCGCGCTCGCCCTTCAGGCCAAAGAAGGTCTCGAGCAGGCCTTCCCGATCGCGGAAAGTGCGCTCGAGGTAGTTGATCTGGAGATACCAGGTATCGAAGACGATCTCTTTGACCGTCGAGATCTCGACTACGAACACATCGGTCGGCTGGCGCGGGTTGCGCACCAGGACGCCGTCCGGGGTCAGGAAGCGCCCGAGCTCGGCGGGAAACTCACGCCCTTCGAGGTAGTCGATCTGCTGCAAGGCCTCCGGCGCGGTGTGAACGTAACCATAGATGTTTGCGCTGTTCCGGCGGAGATTCCGCAATTGGGTCGCAGCTCCGAGAGGTTCCGCGACCCGGCACGTGCCAATTGACGTGTAGACGAGATGTTTCTTCGTCAATTTCCGGCTCCTTGAAGCTGCGGGAAGGTTCGATACAGATGGCGCGCAGTCTTTCCAGCCGTTTGTTCTGTTTTGTGTGTTAACGATTTAGAAACTATATGGATTTCAGACTTCCACAAACCCGCCATTGTCGGTAGCTGATGCGCGCCCTGCGAGGGATCGCCTCCGCCATAAGGATGGGGTCCGGCGCGTCGGGACAGGCAGCCCTGCTCCCGCCCTACTCCGATTGGCCATCGCACTTGGCTCCGTGGGGGGGGCCGCGTCCCGGCTACCGGCGCTAGGGTCAGCGAGCCCGACCTAATCGCGCATCTCGCTGGTATCGCCTGACCTGCTGCATTTTGACCGTCTGCTGGGACGCAGTGATGGGTTTTGACCGGTGCGCAGGCAGCGCATCCGGGCCAGTTTCTGGCCATGGGCACCGCGCCCGACCCCGTCGATCTCATTTGGACTGCTGTCGACCGCGATGCGGCGTGCGAGCGCTGCCGTGAGGCTGCTCGCGCATCCGCGATGGCCTCAGCCCCCCAGTTCGCGGCCGCCGGCCTCGATGAGGTTTCCCTAGCACAGTACGCCGACTGCATCGAGGCGGACTGGCTGAAGGCGTTCGACGCCGACATCGCCCGTGCGGCCACGATCATGCGCTCGCCCGAGGCTGTCGGCCGCGAGGCCTTGGCGCGGCGCCTCGTGGTCGAGACGAAGCACGGCCCGGTCGCGGCGGCCATCATCCTCGCCGAGGCGTCGGCCGGTGTCACGATGCTGCCGGCCGGATCGGCGCGCGCGGAGCGCATCGCCCCGATGCGTCGCCTCGGCGAGAAGCTCCGGCGCGAAGGCCTCGGCGTGAACCACGTCTCGGCGTTCTACCATACGAGCGAGCACGACCGGGGCGCACCGATGCGCTCGGTCTCGACCACGGCGACGCTGCCGGAGGCCACGAACAACACGCTCGCTCTGATCAAGGCAGTGCGGCTCGGCGTGGCGAGGACTTAGCGCGAGCCCGGCGCCCACCCTGGCCGGCGCAAGCCGTATCAATTCGGACGCCGGCACGCTGACGCTGTCGGGCGGCATCAGTGGGGCTGGCCAGAACCTGACCGTGGGCGGCGCGGGCACGACAGCAATCTCCGGAGGTATTGCCACGGGAACGGGCACTCTCACAAAGGACGGCACGGGCAACCGCACGAACACGATCAATCTTGGCGGCATAGCCGGCGTCCAGCTCCGGGCCGGCGGCGCGGTCCTCAACCAAGCCGGTGGAACGATCCGGAGCGGCGGGGATCGCGGCATCACGTCGAACGCCGCGCTGACGCTGACCAATCTGGGCACGATCAGCGGGATCAACGACGGCGTCGGCGTCTTGGGCGGGGCCTCGACCGTGCTGAACGCCGGCACGATCAGCAGCAGCACGAACTCCGGCGTCGCGGTGGGCGGCGCTGGGGCGACGCTGAGCGTCACCAATGTCACGGGCGGTACGATCACCGGCGGCTCGAACGCTACCTTCGGCTACGGCCTTGGGTCCAACGGCCAAGCGATGACGGTGGACAACTATGGCTCGATCGGCAGCGGGGCGCGTGGGCTCACCGCCTTCAACAACGGGACGCTGAATGCGAACCTCTACGCCGGATCGTCGACGGGCTCGATCCTCGGCTCCGGTGGGAACGACACCGTCTCGCTTTACACGGGTACGGTGAACGCGACGGCGCTGACCCGCGCCTATACCGACCCGGTCACGAACGCACAGTCGACCGTCACGCTTCAGAACGCGGGAACGGTGGCTGCGGCGTCCTTTGGTGCCATCGATCTCGGCGGCGGCACCAACACGCTGAACCTGCGTGGCACGGGCGATGGTACTGCCGCCAACGGAGCAGCCGGTGCCGATGGTGCCGTCATCTCGGGCTCGACCTCAGTCAACAAGCTCGACACTGGCACCTTTGTGCTCAGTGGCGCCAACACCTACAGCGGCGCCACGACGATCTCGGGCGGCATCCTCAACATCCAGAACGCAACCGCGCTCGGCACGACGGCGGCCGGTACGACCGTACAATCGGGCGGCACGCTTCAGCTTCAGAATGGTATCACGGTGACTGGAGAGGCTTTGAGCCTCGCAGGCAACGGCTCCACCGGCAGCAACGGCGCACTCCAGAACGTGTCCGGCGCCAACACCTATGCCGGTGCGATCACCCTGGCCGGCGCAAGCCGTATCAATTCGGACGCCGGCACGCTGACGCTGTCGGGTGGCATCGGCGGCGTGAACCAGAACCTGACCGTGGGCGGCGCAGGCGCGACTGCGATTTCGGGAGCCATCGCCACGGGCACGGGCACGTTCACCAAGGACGGCGCGGGCACGGTTACGCTCACGGGCGTCAACACCTACACCGGCGCGACGACGATCAATGCCGGCACCCTCACGCTGAACAACGCCGCCGGTACCGCCCTCGCGGACACCAGCCGGGTGACGTTCGGTAACGCCGTGGGTACGGCGGCGACGCTGCAAGAGCAGACCAGCGAGACGATCGGCTCGCTGTCGGGCGGAAACATCAGCAGCACCGTCAACATCACTCCCGGCACCACGCTGAAGGTGGGCGGCGACAACACCACGGACGGCACCTACGCCGGCGCGATCAATGCTAACGGCACGGGCATTCTCGCCAAGACCGGCAGCGGCACGCAGACGCTGACTGGCGCCATGACGGGCGGCGCGCTGGTCGCCAACGCGGGCACGCTGGCGATCGGCGCAGCGGGTTCGCTGAACACCGCCGGCGTACCTAGCCTCGCCGTGGGTGCGCCCGCCGGAGGGCCAGCTCAAGCTGCTGTCATCGTAAGCACGGGCGGGACCTTCGCCAACGCCGGTACGATCACCGCATCCAACCAGGGTGTGGTGCTGCAAGGCGGTACGTTCAACAACACCGGCAGCGTCACCGCAGCGACCCAAAGCGCCGCCTTCGCGCTGACCGGGCCGGTGGCGATCTTCAACACTGGCTTGGGTACTCTCAGCGGCGTCAATGGCATCGACGCCAATCTGACCACCTCCGATACGATCTTCGTCTTCGGCAATGGCGGGTACACAGGGACCAGCGGCTTCGGCATCCGGGCAGGAAGCCTTGGCGGCGACGTCACCCTCGGCACGTCAGGGGGGGCACTCGGTGCCGTCTCAGGTGCAGACGTAGCGATCCTGGCAAGCACCACCGGTACGGGCGCCGTCCGCATCCTCACCGCCGGCAACGTCACCAGCACGGGGGGCGACGCCATCCGTGCCACGGTGGCCGATGGCACGGCGGCGGTCTATCTCGGCGATGGTGTTACGATCAGCGGCGCTTCGACTGGCGGTCCCAACCACGGAGCCGGCGTAAACGCGCGGGCGTCGGGCGCGGGTACCGTCACGATCGTCGCCGGCGATGGCGTGACGGTCCGCGGCGATCAGCCCGGCTCGATCGGCGCGGTGGTAAACGGCAACGTCGTGCAGAGCTTTGGCAACGCCGCGGTCGTCGTTGGCACGTCTGGCCTCGTGAACGACCTGACCGGGGCGGCCGGCGGCTTCTCGATAATCACGGTCGGGACGGGTGGCACGATCACGGCGACGGGGATCGACGCAACCGATCCTTACCAGGGCAACGGCGTCTTCAACGGCAACCAGGGAACGGGCGCAGCCAACGCTCCGGCCGACGGTAGCACGACCGTGTTCACTGGCACGGGCACGACGATCACTGGTTCCAACGGCGTGTTCCTGGCGCAGACCAATGCTGGCAACACCAGCGCAGCGACGGTCTCGGTCGACGGCACCATCACCGGCAACGGCGTCGTGACGGTCACCGCACCCGCAGCGTACCAGAACCTCTTCGTGAACGCGGGCAGCACCAACGCCAACAATGTGCCTCAGGGCGCCGGCGTTGCCGCCTACAATGCCGGCTCCGGCCAGCTGACGGTGTCGGGCGCAGGCGACATCGTCGGAGCGACCACCGGCATCCTCGCGCGCGCAGCTGGAACTGGTGACATCACAATTTTGGGGACAGGAGCGACCAGCGGCAACGGCGGCGTCGTCGGCCTCAACGGCAACTATGCAATCGACGCCCAAATCACGAACGTGACCAGCGCCGGCACGATCTTCATCAGCCGTAGCGGCACCATCACCGGTGCGAACGGAGGCATCCTCGCCCGGACCGCTGGCAGCGGCAACATCGCAATCTATACGAGCGGTAACGTCACCGGCACGGCCGAGCGCGCCATCCTGGCGAGCAGCGACGGTGCTGGAGCGGGCTTCGTTGGCATCACCACTGCAGCGGGTACCAACGTTCAAAGCGGCGGCAGTGGCAGTGCGATCGTTGCCCAGATTGCTGGTGGGTCGAGCGGTCCCGTCTCGATCTTCAACGCGGCTGCCGTAGACCACACGACGGGTGCAGGTAATCCGACTGGCATCTACGCTTTGCGTGGTGTCTCGAACGGCTCGGGCACCGTCGTTGTAACCAACGCCGGGGAGGTCTCGGGGCAGCCGGCCGGAGGCGGCTTCGGCGCGTTTCAGGTCGGCATCTCAGCTCTGTCGACGGGCACTGGTAACGTCGCCGTTGTGAACGGCGGCACGATCGGCGCCGGGATTGCTCCGACGACGGCGGGCATCGTCGCGCAGATCAACAACGCAGCGAGCGCTGGTACCATCACGATCGACGGCGCCGGTATGGTCAACAGCACCAGCACCGCCGGCTACGGCGTGTTCGCGACCACCAACGGCACGGGCAACCTGAGGCTCGGTAGATTGGGGCCGTTTGGGGCGATCACGGCAACCGGTACCGGTGCTACGGGCATCGGTGCCTCGATCACGAACGCCAGCAGCGCCGGCAACGTGGCCGTGACAAGTTCGGGCCTGATCACGGCCGGCGGTTCCGGCATCACTGCAAGCACCGCAGGAACCGGCACTGTCAGAGTGTCGTCCGGACCAATCACCACGACGAACGGGTCAGGCGTGGTCGCGACCGGGACCACGGGCGCGGTGGCAGTCACTGCCAACGGTACCGTCACGGCCGGTGGCGCAGGCAATGCAGGTATCTTCCTCATCGGTAATAACGCCGGCAACACCGTGTCTGTGGCTTCGGGTCAGGCCGTGCAGAGTGCGATCGGCCTGCGGGTAGCGGGCGCTGGCACGACGACGCTGAGCAACGGCGGCACCATTGCCACCACGGGCGGGGTTGGTGCCAACGCGTTGCAGGTCGATGGCGGCACGCTCGTGATCGGCGACACGGCCGGCACCCTGACCGGCAACTTAGCGGTCGTGAACGTGGCCGCCGCCGACGGGAACGGCGCGAGCGTGCTGAGCGTGAACCGCACCGTCGACCTGACGCTCGCCAACACGATCACCGGGGCGGGCACGCTCAACCAGAGCGGCTCGAGCACCACGATCCTCAACGGCGTCAACAGCGCGGCCAACGGTCAGTTCACCGGCACGGCCAATGTCAACGCCGGCATCCTGTCAATCGGGGGCGCCGGCTCGATGAGCGCGGTGTTCGGCGACACGGCCGGCAACGCGGCGGTCGTCAACGTCAACACGGACGGCACGCTGCACGGCTCGGGCACCATCGCCGGCTCGGTGGTGGTCAACGGCGGCACGGTCTCGGCTGGCAAC
This sequence comes from Methylobacterium sp. J-092, assembly GCF_022829325.1. Classification (NCBI taxonomy): domain Bacteria; kingdom Pseudomonadati; phylum Pseudomonadota; class Alphaproteobacteria; order Hyphomicrobiales; family Methylobacteriaceae; genus Methylobacterium; species Methylobacterium sp. J-092. Next base: position 118,337 of record NZ_JAKSXU010000108.1, read on the forward strand.
TCGCCCGGCACCCTGACGGTGGTGGGCAACTACACCCTGAACACCGCCTCGACCTCGCTGTACGAGCTCGGCGCCCCCGGCTTCGTCGGCGGGGCGAGCAACGACCTGATCAACGTGGGTGGCAACCTGGCGCTCGCCGGCACGCTCAACCTGGTGGCGGCCAGCAACGCGGCAACTGCGCCGGTCTCGGGCGCCTACCGGCTGTACAACTACGGCGGCACGCTCACTGGCGGGTTCGGCACGGTGACCACGCCGACGGCCGGTACCTCGGCGCTGGTCTACACCAACATCCCCAACCAGGTGAACGTGCTGCTGACCAACGGCAACCAGTCGGTGCAGTACTTCGACGGTGCCGACCTGACCGGCGCCGCGGCCGGCGCCCAGGGCGGCACCGGGACTTGGAACGCGGGCAACACCAACTGGACAATGCTGCCGGGCGGGCAGGTCAACGACGTCTGGCGCTCGGGCGTCGGGATCTTCGGCACGACGGCCGGCACGGTCACGGTGGCGGGCGCGCAGAATCTGCAGGGCCTGCAGTTCACCGTGGACGGCTACCAGCTGACCGGCACCGGCACGCTCAACCTCACCGGCGACCCCTTCACCACGCTCAACCAGAGCTTCGTCAACGTCGACACAGGCGTTGTCGCGACCATCGCCAACGCGCTGACCAGCACGGGCGGGACGATCGGCCTGCGCAAGCTCGGTGACGGCACGCTGACACTGACCGGCGCCAGCACTTACACGGGTGCCACCACGGTATCGGCTGGCACCCTGACGATTGCGGTGGGTGGTTCGATCACGTCGGACGTGGCCAACAACGCGACCTTCACCAATGCTGGCACGGTGACCGGTAACCTCGCTAACGCAGGCTTGGCAAGCAACGCCGGGACCATCACTGGGACCGCGACCAACACCGGCACGTTCACGAACGACGGCACGGTAGGCGGCGGGCTCACCAACGCCGGTAACGCCAACAACACTGGAGCGATCACCGGGGCGGCGGCCAACTTGGGCACGTTCACCAACTCCGGAACGGTCGGCGGTGGGCTCACGAACAGCGGCGGTATCACCACCAACACCGGCACCATCAACGGCGGCGCGGCGATCCTGGCCGGGACTTTCGTCAACACCGGGGTCATCAACGGCACGCTGAGCAATGCCGGGACGGTGAACGCGCAGGGCCAGATCAACGGCGATGTCGCCAACCAGATTGGCGGCACGTTCACGGTGACCGGCGGGCTCACCGGCATCGGCCGCCTGACCAACGACGGCGCGGTCGATCTCGGCGGCAACAGCCTCGCGGTCGGCTCGCTGACCGGTTCGACGGCGGCGGCCACGATCGCCAACGGCGGCACGCTGTCGGCGGAGGCCGACGGCACGTCGTCGGCCTATGCCGGGCAGATCACCGGCGCCACTGCGCTGACCAAGCTCGGTGCGGGCACCCTGACGCTGTCGGGGACCAACACCTACACCGGCGCGACCGCGATCAACGCCGGGACGCTGCAGGCCGGCGCGGTCAACGCGTTCTCGGCGGGTTCCACGGTGACCATCGCGCCCGGGGCGCGGATGGACCTGGCGAGCTTCAACCAGACCATCGCCTCGCTCGCCGGCGCGGGCAGCGTGACGCTGGGCTCAGGCATCCTGACCACCGGCGGGAGCAACGCCTCGACCACCTACGCCGGCACGATCTCCGGCACCGGCGGCGTGACCAAGGTCGGGACCGGCACGTTCACGCTGTCGGGGGCCAACAGCTACACCGGGACCACCACGGTGTCGGCCGGCACGCTGGCCAACACCGGCTCGCTCGCCGGGCCGGTCGCCAACGCCGCGACCTTTACCAACAGCGGCAGCGTGGCCGGCGCGCTCGCCAACGCGGGTACGACTACCAACACCGGCAGCCTGAACGGCGGGGTCGCCAACACGGGTACCCTCACCACCTTCGGCACGATCGCGGGCGGGCTGACCAACACCGGCACGGTGACGGCGTCGGCCGGGCGCATCGACGGAGCCATCGCCAACAACGCCGGGACGTTCACGGTGACGGGCAACGTGGCAAGCAACGGCACGTTCGGCAATGCCGGGGGCGCGACACTGGCGGTCACGGGCTCGGGCGCCTACGGGATCGCCGGCTTGCTCACCAATGCCGGTAGCCTGACGGTGGCTTCGGGCGGCAGCCTCACGGCCCCGGCCGGGATCGTCAATTCCGGCTCGATCGCGGTGGCGCAGGGCGGCACGATCACCGACGCGCTGGCCAACACCGGCAGCGTGGTCAACGACGGCCGCTACAACGCCGACGTGAGCAACGCCGCCCCAGGCACGATCGCCAACCGCACCACCGGCGTGTGGACCGGCAACCTCACGGCCAACACCGGCAGCGTGAGCAATGCCGGCCTGTGGCAGAGCAACGCCCGCAACGACGCCGGCGGCACGCTGACCAACACCGGCACCTGGACCACGGCCTCCGCGCCGGTCTCCAACGCCGGGACGCTGTCCAACACCGGCACGATCAACGGTGGCGTCGCCAACGGCGGCACCTTCGGCAATGCCGCGACGCTCAACGGTGGTCTGAGCAACAGCGCCGGCACCGCGACGAACACCGGCACGATCAACGGCGCGGTGGCGGTGACCGGCGGCAGCCTGGCCACCTCCGGCACGATCAACGGGGCGGTGACGAACGCCGGCGCGATCACCGCGTCGGGCCGGATCGCCGGGGCGGTGACCAATGCGGCGGGCGGCAGCTTCGTCCTCACCGGTCCGCTTGCCGGGGTGACCACGTTCACCAACAACGGCACGCTCGATCTCGGCAGGACCGCCTTCACGGTCGGCTCGCTCTCGGGCAGCAACGCGGCGGCGATCCTGCGCAACGGCGCGCTTGCCACCAATGGCGACAACAGCTCGACAGGCTATGCCGGCACGATCGTCGATGGCGGCTCGGCCACCAGCCTGACCAAGCTCGGCACCGGGACGCTGACGCTCACCGGCACCAACACCTACTCGGGCGGCACCACGGTCTCGGCCGGCACACTGGTGGCCTCGGCCGCCAGCCTCGGCAGTGGCGGTGTGACCAGCAACACCACCCTGGTGATCGATCAGGCGAGCGATGCGACGCTCGGCAGCGCGCTGAACGGCACCGGCCGCTTCGTGAAGCAGGGAGCCGGCACGCTGACCTACACCGGCACCGGCTCGTTCTCGGGCCCGACCACGGTCGCCACGGGCGGGTTCGTCGTCAACGGCAGCCTCGCCGCCTCTCCGGTCACCGTGGCCAACGCTGCGGTCGTCGGCGGCACGGGGACCATCGGCGGCCTGACCGTGCAATCCGGTGCGATCGTCGCGCCGGGGGCCAGCACCGCGGCCGGCAGCCTCGGCACGCTGACCGTCAACGGCAACGTGCTGTTTGCCAGCCAGTCGATCTACCGGGTCGACGCCACGGCGGCCGGGCAGTCCGACCGCATCGCGAGCACCGGCACCGCGACGCTGCAGGGCGGCACGGTTCAGGTCACCGCCGGCACGGGGGCGTATGCGCCGAGCACGCGCTACACCATCCTGACGGCGGCCGGCGGCCTGACCGGGCGGTTCGCGGGCGTGACCTCGAAC
>NZ_JAKSXU010000109.1:0-719 GCF_022829325.1 Methylobacterium sp. J-092
TGGAACTGTACCCCGAGGACATCGACGTTGCCGCCTTCGTCACAGACGCCGCCGGCACCGTGGAGGCGCTGGTCGCCAAGAAGGGTAACGTCCTCGTGTTGGACGTGGCCGATGACGTGGGCCGGGCGCGCACCGACGCGACCAAGCTGCGCCAGTGCGTGTTCAATCTTCTGTCGAACGCGGCAAAATTCACCGAGGGCGGCACCATCACGCTGACGGCGGCCCGGGAGGTCAACCTGACCGGCGACTGGCTCCGTTTCACGGTGCAGGATACTGGCATCGGCATGAGCCCGGAGCAGGTCGGGCGCCTGTTCGAGCGGTTTACTCAGGCCGACGAGAGCACCACACGCAACTATGGCGGCACCGGCCTCGGACTGGCTCTAAGCCGCGCCTTCGCCCAGTTGCTCGGCGGCGACATCACCGTCGACAGCGTCGAGGGCAAGGGGACGAGCTTCACCCTCCGCATCCCGGCGGCGGCCCCCGAGCAGGCCATCGAGGCGGCACCGGCGGCTCCCGAGAACCAGATGACGGTGGGCGACCTCGTGCTGGTCATCGACGACGAGGCTAACCAGCGCGAACTGATGACCCGGTTCCTCGAACGCCAACGCTTCGCCGTCCGCACTGCGGGGGACGGGCGCACCGGGCTCGACCTCGCCAAGTCGCTCAAGCCGCGTGCCATCCTACTCGACGTGATGATGCCCGAGATGGACGGCTGGTCG
>NZ_JAKSXU010000116.1:0-4722 GCF_022829325.1 Methylobacterium sp. J-092
CTGGCCGAAGTCGACGTACTGCGCGTCGGCCTCGATGCCGATCACGACGCCCGAGCCCGGGGTGAACTGGTAGTTGTAGCCGACCTGGCCACCGCCGGTGAAGCCGTCGTTGCCGCGGCTGCCGCCGAAGGCGAGCACGCCAGCGCGGTTACCACCGGCCGGACCGGCGAAGATCGCGTTCTGCGGCGAGACGCCGACCACGGTGGCGCCGCGGTTGTCGTTGGCATCGAAGCCGTAGCCGGCGTTGATACCGAAGTAGGCGCCCGTCCAGGTGAACACCGGAACCGGGGTGAACACCGGCGGCGGAGCGCGACGCGGAAGGTCGGCGGCCGAAGCGGCAGCGGTGAGAGCCGTGAAGGCTGCGAGGGACGTAAGGATCTTGTTCATATCTAGGGTACCGATCGGTATGTCTGGTTGACGGACAAACTACCCTTTTCTCAGCGAGTAGATGTAGCGTTCAGGACACACCGACGATCCCTATATTCTTATCCAAACACGCTTTCTCATCATTGGGGCGTGTCCTTCTTGAGCGCGTCTTCTCATAAGCCTTTGATGCGAAGGCGAGCTTGTCGCTCGGGCGTGGCTTTCTCAGGCTGCGCCACAGGCGTTACCCCCAGAGTTAACACCCGACCTGATGACCGAGAGGCATGCGCATTGAGACGTCGTTTCAGGCGGTCGCCGGGTCGGCTCCCGTCATGGCGGATAGATCCCCCGAAACAGGTCCCCCATTGCCCGCCGACGAAACAGGGTTCGCCACCGCCGACGCTGATGCTCCGGCCGGTCGTGGTGCACGTGGCAGCGCTGGCAAAACGCGACGAGGTTAGCATCCGCGTTGTTCGCGGTGTCGTGGTCCCGATGGGCCGTCGCGAGCACGACGCGTGTCGTGCGCAGGCTTCCCGTCAGGTCATCCAGGGTCGGCAATTTAGCGACGTTCCTGCCCCGCCCGTCGCGCCAGGCTCCGATGCTGGCATCCCACCAGCGCCCATCACCGAGATGATACACGGTCAGCCCATGGGGCCGACCGCAGCCCTCACAGGCGCCGCCAGCGCGCTGAAACCGGACCATGGCCGACAATTCGCGCCAGTCGATCGGGTAGAAGAAGCGGTGCTCTCGCCGGATCGGCATTTTGCGATCCTTGAAGTGGGGCAGGCGTCGCGTGAAGCTTAGAAGCGAAAGGGTTCGCCATGCCGTGTCTAAAGCGTCACACGTCGAGGACAAGCCGCTTTCCGATCGCGACTGTCTGCCAGACCGAAAATGCAACGCTTGGCAGGTTGTTCGCTGCAGCGCAGCGACCTAGGTTCGCAGTGCGGGACGGCGATGGCGTCGCGGTCCCGCTGTCCTTCTTGGACGTTTCCTCCCAAGACTTCGGGCCGCTCCTTCGGGGGTGGCCTTTTTTCGTTGAGTAGCAGCACTCCTATCCGCGCCTGGCCAGAGGACGTCGTTGGCCGCTGAATGCGATTGCATCCCGCTCCGTTCGCAACGTTGTCACCTCAGCCTGCAGAACCTCGATGCGGGCATGCATCTCGCCGGCATCGACGGCGGTCTCGATCAGGAGTTCCTGCGCCTCGGCGAGGGCCGCGCGCAGTTCCGCGTTCTCGGTTGCGAGCGCCACGACCAGAGCCGTCGTCTCGTCGCCCGTCTTTTGGCAATCTGATCCGGTCAACGGCTTGTCAGCGAAACGTGCGATTGCAGTCTGCAGGCTTCACCGAATGAGCTCGTCTTCGAAGGCAGCGAGCTTCCGTCCGGTCTTGATCGCCAGGTGGTACTGCTTGGCCGCGAGCGCGTCGTGGATTGCGACGAGATACGGCGCCGAGCCTGGGATCGTCTTCAGGATCTCGGTCGACTGCAGCACAAGGAGGTTCTCTGCCTCCGCAGCACTCTCATCGAGATAAATGACCTGCAGGGTCACGCAGAGCTTCTTACTCGCCGTGTCGGCGTCCGCTTCGCGGATGATCTCGCTCTCGCGCAGGAACCTGCACGGCGTCTCGACGAGGAAGACCGACCGGCGATCCCCGTTCCGGATCAGCGCTCCGTTGATGATCAGCCGTTCCGCGGGCTTCAGTTCGATGCGTAGCGCCATGCCGGCAACTCCTTTCTAGAGACGCCTCGACCAACAACACGATCTGTTAACGTTGTTTAAACTCCCGTGGGCATAGTGATCCAATAACACGTGCTGAATGCTCGACCTGCCCGATTTGACGGGTCGGTTTAACGCGTCGGTAGGTGGCGACATGTTTGTTCACGAGGCCGGCAAAAAGCCGGTCCTCTGATCAAGTATGGATCTCATCTCATGTCCGGCGTTTCTCTCACCGCTGCTACCCGCCAGAACCTGCTCTCGCTGCAGGACACGGCCGCGCTGTCCTCCACGACGCAGAACCGTCTCTCCACCGGCAAGAAGGTCTCTTCGGCCCTCGACAACCCGGTCAACTTCTTCACGGCGCAGAGCCTGTCGAACCGCTCCTCGGACCTCGGCAGCCTGCTCGACAGCATCTCCAACGGCGTGCAGACCATCCAGGCGGCCAACCAGGGCCTGACCTCGATCCAGAAGCTCGTGGACTCGGCCAAGTCGACCGCCAACCAGGCGCTTGCCACGCAGATCACCACGACCGGAACGGCTGCTAACGCGTTCTCGGCCGCTACCAACACCGTCAACCTCGAAGTGAACGGGACCGCGGTCACTACCGACCTGACCACGGCCGACACCATCGACACGGCGATTGCCAAGCTGAACACAGCCGTCAGTGCTCAGGGCGCCGGCAACGCGTTCAGTAAGGACGTCACCGGCACCAAGATCGTCGTCAACGCCACCGCCGACATCGAATTCTCGACGCCCGCCGACCAGACCAACCTCGGCTTTGCAAGCGGGACCGCCAACGCGGGTCCGCAGTACGGCACCGCCTCTACCGCCGGACAGAGCTCCAACCTGACGGTGACCGGCGTCAAGGAGCGGAAGGCGCTCGCGTCGCAGTACAACAGCCTGCTGACGCAGATCGACCAGCTGGCCAAGGACTCGAGCTTCAACGGCACCAACCTGCTCTCGAGCAGCGCATCCTCGAACAAGCTGCACATCTCGTTCAACGAGAAGGACACGTCGAACCTCGACGTTCAGGGCGTCGATGCGACCTCGACCGGTCTTAAACTGGGTTCGATCACCGGTAATTCCGGCTCAACGGCGGACGGCAAGGGCAACTTCCTTCTCGACAGCTCGGTCAACACCACGCTCAGCAGCCTAACAAGCGCATCTACGACGCTGCGCTCGCAGGCCTCGACCTTCGGCTCGAACCTGTCGGTGGTGCAGAACCGCCAGGACTTCACCAAGAACCTGCAGAACGTGCTCGACACTGGTGCGTCCAAGCTCACCGATGCCGACCTGAACGAAGAGGCCGCGAACTCCCAGGCGCTGTCGACCCGCCAGTCGCTCGGCATCTCGGCCCTCTCGCTGGCCAACACCGCGCAGCAGGGCGTGCTTCAGCTCCTCCGCTAGGCGTCTTCAGCAATCACGACAGGATAAAGCGGCCGGGGCATTGTTCCGGCCGCTTTTTTTCCATTTCCTCCGTCACTAAGCCGACGACCTGTCGCCGTGTCTTGTTGCTCATCCTTCAGCAACCTGTCTGGCGCACTCTAGTCCACGCCGCATCCGCGGCCAGCAGGTCGCCCGATCCGCTGCGGCGGTCCTGCCCTCCCCCCACGGCAGGACCGCCTCCTATCTCTCGCTTGGTACGTCCCCTCGTGCTCTCATGACCTGACGTCGGCCCAACGTCGTGCGCACACGGGCTGACAGGGCAAGGCGCAACCGGATCCGGTCAGCGGCTGATGCAAATTATTTTCGACCGCTGACCGCTCAGACCATTTCGGCTTTCATGTCGCGCCCAGATCATCGGGGCTCCGCCAACCGGAGCCGTACCGATGTCCCTCGCGACCACCACTGATACCACCGCCATCAAGCCCGCGCTCCTCTCGAAGTACGAGATCCAGCGCAACGAACGCCATGCCAAGGCGCAGATCCGGTCTGACGCCAAGCGTCGGGAGAAGAACGCCCCGCGCCGAGACGACATGGCGCGGGCTGCCTACTATGCCTTGATGATGTTCTACGAGGAGGCTGGGACCGAAGCCGATCGGGCGTCATTCAGGGATCCCTTCGTCCGGGTCCTTACCGCGGCCGGCTACCCGCCCGAGGTCTGCTCGGCGCTGTTCGACGGACATGTCGGCAGCCTGCTCGACGACCTCGACGGCTGGCTTGCGCAGCGCTGGTACACCGAGGGGCGCCGCCTGAAGGACAACCGCAGTCGCTACGTACCGCTGGATCGGGGCAACCCCAAGAAGGGCAAGGTCGGCTCGACAGCTCTGACCTCGTTCCTCGCGCCCTCGGCCAACCGATCAGCTGCTGACTAGGAGTAACGGGGGAGTATGGGGGGTAAGGTGTCAGCCGCTGATTGGGAAGGGTGTTACCATCCCGAGCCAATCAGGGCGGATAGGCATAGCCTAAATCAGGCAGGGGGTCGGACAATTTGTGAGATCGGGAGAGGGCATCCCCCCTCCCGCATAGCGCTCTCTAGGCCTACTCCGCTGTGCCCCACTCGTCCTTGGCTTCGGCAGCGGTCCTGTTCAAGCGCACCTCACCGTTCTCGACAGCGTCTATCGAGTCGACATGGATGAAGTGATGCACGCCCTCCGCGTCCGGGTCAGTGCGGGTCAGCTTGATGCGCTGCCCATCGAGATGAT
>NZ_JAKSXU010000162.1:0-338 GCF_022829325.1 Methylobacterium sp. J-092
GGCTTACATGCGCCGTATGATTACTGCCCTCGCATGTGTATGTGTTCGCCGGGCTGCGCTTTCTCAGCCTCCCGCTAGCCCGGCAGGACCTCGGACTAAAGATGACGTGCTGCGGCACGAGCTTGGGCCTGCTCCGAGTCCAATGCAAGTGGGTGACCTAGAACACGTGCGGCTTGCGTCGTCGCCGCGCGAGCGCGCGGTCCCTTGCGCCGAGAAAACAAATGCCCTTTGGGATGCGGGGCGGCGACAGGGACCGCGCCCGTGGTGGTCTTGCCGGTGCCGGCACCGGCCTCAAGCAGCGACACCCCGTCCGGGCCGGCGGCGTGACGTACGGCCTC
>NZ_JAKSXU010000120.1:0-19098 GCF_022829325.1 Methylobacterium sp. J-092
TCAGAAGGTCGGCGGCAAGGAGACCCCGCTGCTGACCCACTTCGACCGCAACGGCTTCGGCTACACCCTCAACCGCGCCACCGGCGAGCTCCTCGTCGCCGAGAAGTTCGACCCGGTCGTCAACTGGGCCTCCAAGGTCGATATGGACCGGGCGTCCCCCGGCTACGGCCGGCCGATCGTCGCCGAACGCTACTCGCCCGAGCGGACCGGCGAGGACGAGACCACCACCGGCATCTGCCCCGGCGCGATCGGGGCGAAGAACCAGCAGCCGGCGGCGTTCTCGCCCGGCACGGGGCTGTTCTACGTGCCCACCAACCACGTCTGCATGAGCTACGAGCCGTTCCACGTCACCTACACGACGGGCGTGCCCTATGTCGGCGCCACCGTCGGGCTGCAGCCGCCGCCGGGCGAGTCCCGCACCGGCGCGTTCGTCGCCTGGGACGGCGTCGCGGGGCGGATCGCATGGTCCCTGCCCGAGCCGTTCTCGGTCTGGTCGGGCGCCCTCGCCACCGCCGGCGGCGTGGTCTTCTACGGCACGCTCGAGGGCTACCTGAAGGCCGTCGACGCGACGACGGGCGAGGAGCTGTACAAGTTCAAGACCCCGTCGGGCATCGTCGGCAACGTGATGACCTACCGGCACGGCGGCCGTCAGTACGTGGCGGTGCTCTCGGGTGTCGGCGGCTGGGCCGGGATCGGCCTGGCCGCCGGCCTCACCGACCCGGCGGACGGCGCCGGCGCGGTCGGCGGGTACGCGGCACTGTCGGATTATACCGCGCTCGGCGGCCAGCTCACCGTCTTCGCCTTGCCCGCGCGGTGACGAGGCTGCGATACCAATCTGTGGGTGAATTTCCCACATCAAGCAGAAACATGCGCGTCGCACGATGTCGCTCCCGTTCGAGGAGCCGATCGATTCGATGCCGGATTCGCCTGCCACGCCGCGACGCCTGCGCCTGCGCGACCTTCTCGTCGCAATCGTGCTGACGGTGTGGATCGTCGCCGTGGCGCGGACCGAACGGACCGCGCAGCTGACCCCGCCGGTCGTGTCCTACGCGGCGGCCTCGCGCTGAGGCAGATCTCACAGCGTTCCGTCCGGGCGCTGCCCGATCGGCGCACCGGGCGCCGGCGCGCGGCCCAGGTCGAGACGCAAGGGTTGGCCGCCCGAAAGCCGGACCCGCGTCGGCTCCGTGCCGGTTTTCGTGTCTCCCTCCCCCGACGCCGATCCGGCCCCGGAGCTTAGTCCCTAAGCGAATTCAAAATAGGAAAATAAACTGTACATTCCCGCTTTGTTCCGGTAAATGATCCTCATCGAAGGCGATTCGGATCGATGCCATGGCCAGACAACCGAGGATCGGTGAAGAGGTCCGGCAACTGAAGGGGCTTCTGGCCGGGCTCTCCCTCGACACGAAGCTCCTCCGCCTGGAGCAGGCACTCCGGCGAAAGGATTGGTCCGACCAGCCGCGCGCTCCTTTCGGTCAGCCTAACGGTGGGCAATGGATTGCCGGCGGCGGTGGGGATGGGAACGCCGTCGATCCGGACGTGCTGCGGCTGATCAAGCCGCAATGGGCACAGATGCCCGCAGCCGAGCCCACGCAGATTCGCGAGGAGACCCGTCTCGACGACGGCACCCGCATCCTCTCGATCCGCATCCGCGCCGGCCGGCGCGACTTCGACGAGCAGCACGCGGTCACCGCGCCGGACGGCGAGAGCCGGGTCTTCGAGACCCTCGGGGCGACGCAGACGATCCGCGACGGCGTCTCCGGCGAGATCCTGGGGCGCAGCACCTGCACGGCGAACGGCGCCGAGCCGGACGCGACGGTGCAGCCCGCCTTCCTGCAGGCGGTTCCGCTCGCCCTGGCGGCCGTTCGGATCCTACGGACGCTCGAGCTCGCCGGCACGCTCTTCGCGACGCTTTCGGCGCAGCGGGGTCGCTACGGCACCGTCCTCGGCACCACGGCGCACGAGTTCCGTGGCGCCGAGGACTTCAAGCACATGCCGGCGATCTGGGTCGGTCCGCTCGACCAGGCATCCCTCGACGCCGCCTGCCCGAAGACCGGTGAGATCCAGACCCAGCTCGACGCGGTCGCCATGGCGGTTCGACAAAGTGGCGCGTATCGAACGCCGCAAGCCATTGGCACCGCGATCCACGTGCTGATGGATCGTTGGGCAAAAGCCCAGAACATCGCCGATTTCAAATCGGAGCTGTCGATCCTCAAGACTGGAGACGAAGGCTTGTATGGTCAGTCCGGCACGAGCCGCCTCGACCAGTTTCATAGCCCACAGCCGACCGTCGCCTGCGTCTACGACTACAAGACGGGGCTTCGCGGCCTCGGTTGGTCCGATTCGGTGCGTTACGCGACCCGGGCCAAGATGCTGTTCCCCAAAACGCAGCGGATCATCGTCATACAGATGCGGGAGTCGCGATGACGACCAAGAAGCAGTTGGCTCGGCTTTTCCGGGACGTGCTGAAGCACAATCCGGATTGGGTCCAAGTGAAACCGTATGCGATCTGGATCCGCCCGATCCGCCATTGCATCGCGCAGATCTACATCTATCGCGGCAGGTCTGCCGATGTATTTTGGCCCAGGTTCAGTATCGCGCCCTTGTACTGGAGTGGCGCGAACTGGGATTGGAATGTCGGCAGTTTTTCCGAGGGGTTCCGACGCGAGCCTCTACCTGCCCCCTTCACGCGGGACTACTTCCTCCAGCCCGATTACGAGCGCAGGCCGGAATTTCCCCAGCTTGCCGCCTGGGCGGCCACGGTCGGGGACTTCGCGTGGGCAGATCCCGAAATCGGCCGCATCTTCACGCGCGCGGTCGAGGAGCAGGTCCTGCCGCTGCTGCGCCCGATGGCCCTCGACCACCATGCCTATTTGGACTTCTACCGCAGCCATATCATCCCTCGCGGTAACGTTCACGACGAGCAGCGCATGGCGATCGCGCTCGCGGAGGGCGCGCTGGACGAGGCGCGCGAGTTCCTGGGCCAGATCTGGCGGTGGTACGAGAGCGACACCTACGGCGATTACGAGCCGCCGGAGATCCTCGACTATCCCAAGCGCGGCGCGCGCACGCAGCGCGCCATCGAGGCCTGGGAGAAGGCCGGCCGCTGCACCGACTACCGGCGCCGCCGCCGCCGCATCCTCGAGATCGTCGAACCGCTCCGCACCAGCGACCGCGCGGCCATCGCGGCGATCCTTCACCGCTGGGAGGCCGAGGCGGCGCGCTTCCACCAGGCCGAGCGCTGGTGGGAGCCGACGCCGTTTCCCATCGAGGAGGGGCTGGCCTGAGCGACCGTCGATCCGACCTCACAGAGGCCCTTCCACGGTCCAGGATCGCTCCTCGAGCGATTCCCGGGTCGTCCGGCTGCTTCGGGTCGAGGCGACGCGCAGCCGGAAAACGCTTGAATTCTTCGCGTTCACCCGCTAGATCGTTTCTTATCAGTTCTGGTTGCAGTCGCGAGGCTGCGGTTCGGGAGTGGGCCCCACCGGGTCCGCTCTTTTTTATTGCCGCAAGCCCCTCTCCTGTCCTCCGGAGCGCCGCCCCATCAGCGAGCCCGATCCTGAGCGCAGTCATGTCAGAGCCGACCGCCGTCCCCTCGCCCGAGCCGTCGGCTGAGCCGACGGAGAAGCGTCTGGTCCGCGAGACCGGCGTCGCCGCGCGCGTGGCGCAGGTGATCGAGGGTCCGATCGAGGGGCTCGGCTTCCGCCTCGTGCGGGTCAAGGTGTCGAGCGCGAACGGCTGCACCGTGCAGATCATGGCCGAGCGGCCGGACGGCTCGATGTCCATCGACGAGTGCGAGACCGTAAGCCGCGCGATCTCGCCGATCCTCGACCTCGATGACCCGGTCGGCATCGCCTACTATCTCGAGATCTCCTCGCCCGGCATCGACCGTCCGCTGGTCCGGGTCTCCGACTTCGCCCGCTGGGCCGGCTACGAGGCCAAGATCGAGCTCGCCGTGCCGCTCGGCGGCCGCAAGCGCTTCCGCGGGATCATCGGCGAGCCGGACGCGACGGCGCTCACCGTCCCGGTCGACCTGCCTGACGTCAAGGAAGGCCTGCCGAGCCGGGTCTCGCTGCCGTTGCGCGACCTCGCCGATGCGCATCTGGTGCTCACGGACGAGCTCGTGCGCGAGTCGCTGCGGCGCGGCGGAGGCCCGGTGCAGGACCTCGATGAGGCGCTCGACGACGACGAGGCGGAAGACGCCCCGGCCCTTCCGCCGGCGCCGTTCCCGAAGCGGCAGAAGGCTTCCGCCAAGCCCAAGGCGGCCAAGCCGAAGCCCGCTTCGGACGCGCCCAAGAAGCCCGTGACCACCAAGGCGGCCCGCCTCAAGGACCGCGACTCGCTTCACTAGAGCATCGCCGCCCGCCTCGCTTGCAAAGCGGCGACCGGGGCGGCACCCCAAGAGAAGGACCGACACAGATGGCCGTCGTCAGCGCCAACCGGCTCGAACTCCTGCAGATCGCCGACGCGGTCGCCCGCGAGAAGGTGATCGATCGCTCCATCGTGATCGACGCGATGGAGGAGGCGATCGCCAAGGCGGCCCGCTCGCGCTACGGCGCCGAGACCGACGTGCACGCCGAGATCGACAACAAGACCGGGGCGCTGCGGCTCTCCCGCCACCTCCTCGTGGTCGACCTCGTCGAGAACGACGCCCGCGAGATCACCCTCGACCAGGCCCGGCGCTACAATCCCGGCGCGCTCGTCGGCGACGTGATCTCCGACACCCTGCCGCCGTTCGATTTCGGGCGCGTCGCCGCGCAGTCGGCCAAGCAGGTCATCGTCCAGAAGGTGCGCGACGCCGAGCGCGACCGCCAGTTCGACGAGTACAAGGACCGCATCGGCGAGATCGTGAACGGCCTCGTCAAGCGCGTCGAGTACGGCAACGTCATCGTCGACCTCGGCCGCGGCGAGGGCATCGTCCGGCGCGACGAGATGATCCCGCGCGAGACCTTCCGCCCCGGCGACCGAATCCGCTCGTACCTGTTCGACGTGCGCCGCGAGGTGCGCGGGCCGCAGATCTTCCTGTCGCGCTCGCATCCGCAGTTCATGGCGAAGCTCTTCGGCCAGGAAGTGCCGGAGATCTACGACGGGATCGTCGAGGTGAAGGCGGTCGCCCGCGATCCGGGCTCGCGCGCCAAGATCGCGGTGATCTCGCGCGACGGCTCGATCGATCCGGTCGGCGCCTGCGTCGGCATGCGCGGCTCGCGCGTCCAGGCGGTGGTCGGCGAGCTCCAGGGCGAGAAGATCGACATCATCCCGTGGTCGGAGGACCAGGCGACCTTCATCGTCAACGCGCTGCAGCCGGCCGAGGTCGTCAAGGTGGTGCTCGACGAGGAGGCCGACCGCATCGAGGTGGTGGTGCCCGACGACCAGCTCTCGCTCGCCATCGGCCGCCGCGGCCAGAACGTGCGCCTGGCCTCGCAGCTCACCGGCTGGGACATCGACATCCTGACCGAGGCCGAGGAGAGCGAGCGCCGCCAGAAGGAGTTCGCCGAGCGCACCACCGTGTTCATGGGCGCGCTCGACGTCGACGAGACCGTCGGCCAGCTGCTCGCGGCGGAAGGCTTCCGCAACGTCGAGGAGATCGCCTACGTCGACATCCAGGAGCTGTCCTCGATCCAGGGCCTCGACGAGGAGACCGGCGCCGAGATCCAGGCCCGCGCCCAGGATCACCTCGCCCGGATCGAGCAGGAGCACGACGACCGCCGCACCGAGCTCGGCGTGCAGGACGAGCTGCGCGAGATCGACGGCCTGACCACGCCGATGCTGGTCTCGCTCGGCGAGAACGACGTGAAGACGATCGAGGATCTGGCCGGCTGCGCCACCGACGACCTCGTCGGCTACACCGAGGGCCGCGGGCCGGAGGCCAAGCGCCACGCCGGCTACCTCGACGGCTTCGAGGTCTCGCGCGCCGAGGCCGAGGCCATGATCATGGCCGCCCGCCTTCGCGCCGGCTGGATCGAGGCGCTGCCCGAGCCCGAGGCGACCGAGGACGCAGCGGAGCCCGCCGAGGCCGAGGCCAACTGACGACGCGAGGTCGGGCGATGATTCAGGCCGCTCAGCCGCCGGCTGACGAGGGCATCGAGGACGTCGTCCTCGATGCCGGGCCGAATCGTGGCCGACAGGGCGCGCTGCGCACCTGCATCGTCACGCGCACCGCGCAGGCGCCCGACGCGATGATCCGCTTCGTCCTCGGGCCGGACGGCTCCGTCGTGCCGGACCTGCGCGCCCGGCTTCCCGGCCGCGGCGCCTGGGTCAGCGCCCGCCGCGAGGACGTCGCGACGGCCGTGAGGAAGCGGGCGTTCAACCGGGCGTTCAAGACGCAAGGCGCGACCACCTCGGCCGACCTGCCCGACCGGATCGCCGAGGGGTTGCGGGCCGACCTGCGGCAGGCGATCGCGCTGGCCAACAAGGCCGGCTGCATCGTGACCGGCTTCACCAAGGTCGAGGCGGCGATCGGCGCGCAGCCGCGCGTCGCTGCCGTGATCCATGCGTCGGACGCCGCGCCCGACGGTCGCCGCAAGATCGCGGCGGCATTGCACCGGCGGCACGGCGATGCCATATCCCGCATACCGATCGTTGACGACTTGTCCGAAGACGAATTGGACATGGCCTTGGGTCGGGATCATGTGATACACGCTGCGCTCGTCGCAGGAGTCGGGGCCGCCGGCTGCCTGGCGCGTTGGCGTCGGCTACGCTCCTTCGAGGGCGTCGCTGCGGCGATCGAGGAGCGCGGATCCGCCGGATACGGCGGGGATGCTCCCCCTCTGCAAGACGATGCCGTGACGGATCAGGCCGGCG
This sequence comes from Methylobacterium sp. J-092, assembly GCF_022829325.1. Lineage (NCBI taxonomy): Bacteria > Pseudomonadati > Pseudomonadota > Alphaproteobacteria > Hyphomicrobiales > Methylobacteriaceae > Methylobacterium > Methylobacterium sp. J-092. Next base: position 6,799 of record NZ_JAKSXU010000120.1, read on the forward strand.
CTCCGCGGGTTGCCGGTTCACGCGACGATGGAAACCCTCAGGGTTCAGGCTGAATGAGCGATACGAATAATCCGGGCGACAAGACTCTGAGCAAGACTCCTGCGAAGCCGCTTTCCTTGAAGCGTCCGATCGAACAGGGGACCGTGCGCCAGAGCTTCTCCCACGGCCGCTCCAAGCAGGTCGTGGTCGAGACGGTGAAGCGCCGCGTCATCGGCGCGGCGCCGGCGCCCGTCGCCCCCATCGCGGCCCCGACACGGGTCGCCCCGCCTCCGCCGCCGGTCGCCCCGCGCCCGGCCCAGCGGTCCGCGTCCGGCGTCGTGCTGCGCACGCTGAGCGAGCAGGAAAGCTCGGCGCGCGCCGCAGCGCTCGCCGACGCGCAGCGCCGCGAGCAGGAAGCCCGCCGCCAGGCCGAGGCCGCCGCCGAGGCGCAGCGCGCCCAGGCCGCAGCCGAGGAGCGCGAGCGTGAGGCTGCCGCCGCCGCCAAGCGCGCCGAGGAGGCGCGTCGCCAGGAGGAGGAGAAGCAGCGCGCCGCCGAAGCCGCTGCCGCCGCCGCCGAGGCACGTGCCGCCGCCGAGGCGGCGCCGGCCAAGGCGCCCGAGCCTGCCGCCGCGCCGGCGCAAGCTTCCGATCAGGTCGCCGCGCCCGCGGCCGCTCCGGTCGCCGCCGCGCCCGCGGCCGCCAAGCCCGCACCGGCTCCGCGTCCGGCCGCGGCTGCGACGCCTGCCGCTCCGCAGGCGGCGCGTCCCGCCGCCGGGGCCGCGCGTCCTGCGCCGGCCGCCGCACGGCCGCCGCTGACCGCGCGTCCGACCCCGGCCGAGCCGCGCAAGACCATCACCGCGGACGTGCGCAAGCCGCAGAACCTGAACTTCATGGCGCGCCCCGCCCCGGCGCCCGAGCCCGAGAAGAGCGCGAGCCCGACCACCGCGGCACGGCCCGCGGGGACCGCTGCGCGTCCGGCCGGCCGCCCGGCGGCGAACGAGGACGAGAGCGAGACCAAGCGCGTCATCCGCCGTCCCGGCATGCCGCTGAAGATCATCACGCCGCCGAAGACGCCCAAGCAGCCCGGCGGCGACCGCAACCGCGGCCGCCTGACCATCGCGACAGCGACGTCCGGCGAGGACGAGCGCACCCGCTCGATCGCCTCCTTCCGCCGTCGCCAGCAGCGCATGAGCGGAAGCCGGCAGGTCGAGCAGAAGGAGAAGCTGTCGCGTGAGGTGACGATCCCGGAGACGATCACGATCCAGGAGCTCGCCAACCGCATGTCGGAGCGGGCGGTCGACGTGATCCGCCTGCTGATGAAGCAGGGCGAGATCCACAAGATCACCGACGTGATCGATTCGGATTCGGCGCAGCTCATCGCCGAGGAGATGGGCCACACCGTGCGCCGCGTCGCCGAGTCGGACGTGGAAGAGGGCCTGACCTCCGACGAGCCGGATCTCGACGAGGATCTCGATCCCCGTCCCCCGGTCGTCACGATCATGGGCCACGTCGACCACGGCAAGACGTCGCTCCTCGACGCGATCCGCAAGGAGAACGTGGTCGAGGGCGAGGCCGGCGGCATCACCCAGCACATCGGCGCCTACCAGGTCGCGTCGCCGTCGGGCGACATGATCACCTTCATCGACACCCCCGGCCACGCGGCCTTCACCTCCATGCGCGCCCGCGGCGCCAAGGTGACGGACATCGTCGTGCTCGTAGTGGCGGCCGACGACGGTGTGATGCCCCAGACGATCGAGGCGATCCAGCACGCCAAGGCGGCGGGCGTTCCGCTGATCCTGGCGATCAACAAGATCGACAAGCCCGAGGCGAACCCGCAGCGGGTCCGCACCGAGCTGCTCCAGCACGACATCCAGGTCGAGTCGATGGGCGGCGAGACGCTGGAGTTCGAGGTTTCGGCCAAGACCGGCGACGGCCTGCCCGACCTGCTCGAGGGCCTGCAGCTGCAGGCCGAGATCATGAACCTGCGCGCCAACGAGAAGCGCGACGGCGAGGGCACGGTCATCGAGGCCAAGCTCGATCGCGGCCGCGGCCCCGTCGCGACCGTGCTGGTGCAGCGCGGCACCCTGTTCACCGGCGACATCGTCGTCGCCGGCGCCGAATGGGGCCGCGTCCGCGCGCTCATCGACGACCAGGGCGAGAACATCCAGTACGCGGGACCGTCGGTCCCGGTGGAGGTCCTCGGCTTCAACGGCACGCCGGATGCCGGCGACCGCGTGATCGTGGTGCCGAGCGAGGCCCGCGCCCGCGAGGTCACGGAGTATCGTGCCCGGACGAAGCGCGAGCGCCAGAACGCCCGCACCGGCGGCGCCAATCGCTCGCTCGTCGACATGATGCGCGACCTGAAGGAAGGCGCCGGCCGCAAGGAGCTGCCCGTCATCATCAAGGGCGACGTGCAGGGCTCGGTCGAGGCGATCTCGGGCGCGTTGGAGAAGCTCGGCAACGACGAGGTCTCGGCCCGGATTCTGCTCGCCGGCGTCGGCGGCATCACCGAGTCGGACGTGACCCTCGCGACCGCCTCGAAGGCGGTGGTGATCGGCTTCAACATCCGCGCCCACAAGGAAGCGCGGGAGCTCGCCGAGCGCAACGACGTCGAGATCCGCTACTACAACATCATCTACGACCTCGTGGACGACATCAAAGCGACCCTGTCGGGCATGCTGCCTCCGACGCTCCGCGAGGAGCGCCTGGGCGAAGCCTTCATCCAGGAGATCTTCGAGGTCTCGAAGGTCGGCAAGGTCGCCGGTTGCCGCGTCTCCGACGGCGTGGTCCAGCGCGGCGCCCATGTCCGCCTGATCCGCGACAGCGTGGTGATCCACGAGGGCAAGCTCTCGACCCTGAAGCGCTTCAAGGACGACGTGAAGGAAGTCACGTCGGGCCAGGATTGCGGCATGGCGTTCGAGAACTTCGAGAACATGCGCGCCGGCGACACCATCGAGTGCTACCGGGTCGAAGAGATCCGCCGCACGCTCTGATCGCGTTCGACAGCGCATCGACACGGCGGCCGCGGCTCCTGCCGCGGCCGTCTTTTTTCGTACTCCAGTCCTGCCTCGTCTGCTCGACGACCCGGTGCCGGACCGCAGAAGACCATGGCTCAGAAACCCAACCCGAACGGCCCCACCCAGCGCCAGCAGCGCGTCGCCGAGCTCGTGCGCCACGCGCTGGCCGAGGTGCTCCAGCGCGGCGACATCCAGGATCCGGTCCTCGGCACCCACGTGGTGACCGTGCCGGAAGTTCGGATGTCGCCCGACCTCAAGCTCGCCACCGCCTACGTGATGCCGCTCGGCGGCATGGACGAGGCGCCGGTGATCGCCGCGCTCGAGCGCAACCGCAAGGCGCTCCGGCAGGAGGTGGCCCGGCGGGTGAACCTCAAATTCGCCCCCGAGCTGCGCTTCCTGCGCGACGACACGTTCGATGAGGCCGCGCGGATCGACGCGCTGCTGCGCAACGAGCGCGTCCAGCGCGACCTCGACAAGGGAGCGCCGGACGAGGACGACGCGGAGGTCGGCGGGGGGCGCCCGTGAGGGCCGGCCCCGACCCGATCGAAGACGCCATCGCGGCGCGGCACCGGCAGGCGGGCGCGCACCGATCCAGATTCCGTTTCGCCGATTGACGTAAAAAAGCATGATGCCGACCGAGGTTTCCATGAACGACGTCCCGACCTCCGAGCATCCGGTCTCCGCGCCCGAGATGCCGTCTTCGGGCGAGCGCCGCAGCGAGGAGGGCCGTCGCCCGTCCCGCGGCGGTCCGCGGCCCGACCGGCCGAAGAAGCGCGACGTGTCGGGCTGGGTCATCCTCGACAAGGGCGTCGGCATGACCTCGACGCATGCGGTCGCGGTGGTGAAGCGTGCCTTCAACGCCAAGAAGGCGGGGCATGCCGGCACCCTCGATCCGCTGGCATCCGGGATCCTGCCGATCGCGCTCGGCGAGGCCACCAAGACCGTCCCCTTCGTGATGGACGGCCGCAAGGCCTACCGCTTCACCGTGAGCTGGGGCATCGAGACCGACACCGACGACGCCGAGGGCCGCCCGGTGGCGACGAGCGAGGACCGCCCGACCCGCGCGGCGGTCGAGGCCGCCCTTCCGAGCTTTGTCGGCGCGATCGAGCAGGTGCCGCCGCGCTACTCGGCGATCAAGATTCAGGGCGAGCGCGCCTACGACCTCGCCCGCGACGGCGAGGTGGTCGAGCTGGTGGCGCGTCCCGTCCAGATCGATCGCCTCGCGGTGGTCGAGCACGAGACCGACCGCACGGTGATCGAGGCCGAGTGCGGCAAGGGCACCTACGTCCGGGCGCTCGCGCGCGACCTCGGGCGCCTGCTCGGCTGCCGCGGCCACGTCTCGGCCCTGCGCCGCACCCGGGTCGGGCCGTTCGCGGAGGCCGATTCCTGCAACGTCGCCGGGCTCGACGCCGCCGGGCCCGAGGGCAGCCTCGCCCACCTGATGCCGGTCGAGACCGCCCTCGACGCGATCCCCTCCGTCTCGGTCTCGCGCGACATGGCGATGCGCCTGATGCGCGGCCAGTCGGTGATCCTGCGCGGCCGCGACGCGCCGGTCGAGGGCAAGATCTTCGCGACCTGCGGCGGCATCCTCGTCGCGGTGGGCGACGTCGAGCGCGGCGAGCTGGTGCCCCACCGGGTGTTCCACCTCGGTGGAACGGCCGCCGGCCGGGCATCCTGATGTCGATGGCGTGAACGGGCCTTCTTTCCTCCCCCGCAGAGGGGGAGGGAAATGCGCAGGTCGGAACTCTCCTGGAGCTATTCTCCGCGGTCCACCTTTGCCGCCGCGCGGTCCCGCCGGATGCCGCGCCTGAGCGCGACGAGCTGCCAGATCGCCAGCCCGAGGGCGAGCGCGAAGACCAGCCCGATGTCGAAGGCGGCGAAGAGCGGGTCGCTCACGCCGGCTCGCGCCCCGTCGCCTCACGCTCGCGCAACGCCTCAATCATCTCGAGCACCCGCACCGCCTGGCCCGGGATGTCCCACCAGGGGCGGGCCAAGGGCGTGCGCGTCGGCACGGCCTCGATGAGGTAGGCGGTCTCGGGCAGGCTCGGCGCGTCGCGCTCGGTGCCGCCACCGAGCGGCAGCGCGGCGCGGGCGAGCAGCTGCAGCTTGCGCCCCGCCCCGACGCGGGCGCGCCGGGTGACGCTGTCGAACCCGTTCCGGACGATCTCCGTACCGATCTCGGCATAGATCAGGCGCGCGGCCCGGATCGCCGGACGGCAGGCGAGCGGCAGGCTGCCGATGCCGGCCTCCGAGCGGGCGTAGAGCACGTCCGCGGCGGCGAGCAGCCGGGCGACCACGTCGCGCAGCGCGTCCGTCGCGACCGGCTCGGCCAGGAACGCGTCCGGATCGATGCCGGCCTCGTCGAGCCAGTCGAGCGGCAGGTAGAGGCGGCCGGCCCGCGCATCCTCGCCGACGTCGCGGGCGATGTTGGTGAGCTGCATCGCCACGCCGAGGTCGCAGGCCCGCGCCAGCACGTCGGCATCGCGCACGCCCATGATCAGCGTCATCGTCGCGCCGACGGAGGCCGCGACGCGGGCGGCGTAGGCGCAGAGCGCGCTCAAGGTCGCGTAGCGCCGCCCTTCGGAGTCCCAGGCGAGGCCTTCGAGCAACGCCGCCGGCAGCGCCTGCGGGATCGCGTGGTCGGCGACGACGTCGGCGAGCGCCCGGTCGGCGGCATGGTCGGCGGGGTGGCCGGCATGGATGCGCGCGAGCCGCGCATCGAGCCGAAGCACCGCCCCGGGCGCCGCGCCGGCCTTCGCGTCGTCGACGAGATCGTCCGACAACCGGCAGAAGGCGTAGAGCCCGTAGGCCGCGCGCCGGACGCGCGGCGGCAGCAGGTGCGCGGCGGCGTAGAAGCTGCGCGACCCCGCCCGGATCGCGGCGCGGCAGGCGGCGTGGTCGGCCTCTGACGCGTGCGACGAGGCCGGGCGCAGGGCGGCCAGGAACGCGGCCGGAAGCGACTCAGGCGAAGACGCGCGCATCGGGAACCACCGTATCGAGGACGCGGGCCGTGGACAGGACGCCGGGCAGGCCGGCACCGGGATGGGTTCCGGCGCCGACGAGGAACAGGTTGCGCACGTCTTCCGAGGCGTTGTGCGGACGGAACCACGCCGACTGCGTCAGCACCGGCTCCAGCCCGAAGCCGGAGCCGCGGAAGCTCAGGAAGTCGTCGCGGAAATCCTGCGGCGTCGTCACCTTCGAGGTGACGATCTCGGCCGAGAGGCCCGGCAGCACCGTCGCCTCGAGGGACGCCTCGATGCGCCGGCGGTAGGGCTCGGCGAGCGCCGCCCAATCCTGGCCGCCGGCGAGGTTCGGCACCGGCGAGAGCACGTAGAACGCGTCGCATCCCGGCGGCGCCAGCATCGGGTCGGTCTCGGTCGGACGGTGGAGATAGAGCGAGAAGTCGTCGGCGAGGTGCTTCCTGCGGAAGATGTCGTCGATCAGTGCGCGGTAGCGCGGCCCCATCAGGATGGTGTGGTGGGCGACGTCCGGATATTTCCGCTTCGTTCCGAAGTACCAGACGAACAGGCCCATGGAGGAATGGGCCTTGTCGACCTTGCGATCGGTCCAGCGCCGTCTGGCCGATGCCGGGACCAGATTGCGATAGGTGTGGGCGGAATCGGCGTTCGAGACGACGATGTCGGCGGCGATCGTCGTGCCGTCGGCCAGGCGCACGCCGGTGGCCGCGCCGCGGGCGACGGTAATCTCGGCGACCTCCGCGTCACAGCGCAGGGTGCCCCCCTGCCCCGCGATCAGGCCGACGAGGCCGTCGACGAGGCGGCCGGTGCCGCCCATGGCGAAGTGCACGCCCCAGCGCCGCTCGAGATGGGCGATCAGGCAGTAGATCGCGCTCGCCCGGAACGGGCTGCCGCCGATCAGCAGCGGGTGGAAGCTGAAGATGGTCCGCAGGCGCTCGTCGCGGATGTACTTCGCCACCACGTCGTAGACGCTGCGGTGGCCGCCGAGCCGCACGAGGTCCGGCGCGATCCGCAGCATGTCCCGGATCCGGCCGAAGGGCACGTGGCCGAGCTCTTCGAAGCCGACGCGGAAGATGGCCTCGCTCTGCGCCATGAAGCGCTCGTAGCCGGCGACGTCGGCGGGCGAGAACTTGGCGACCTCCGCCCGCATGGCGGCCAGGTCGCCGGAATAGTCGAAGGTGGCGCCGTCGTCGAACCGGATGCGGTAGTAGGGCCGCATCGGCACCAGGGTGACGTCGTCCGCCATGCGCCGCCCGCACAGCGTCCACAGTTCCTCGAACAGGAACGGCGCGGTGACGATGGTCGGGCCGGCATCGAAGGTGAAGCCGTCCTGCCGGTGGACGCGGGCCCGGCCGCCCGGCTTGTCGAGCCGTTCCAGCACCGTGACCCGGTAGCCGCGGGCGCCGAGGCGGATCGCGGCGGCGAGCCCGCCGAAGCCGCTGCCCACGACGACGGCGTAGGGCCGGCGATCCGCATGTGTCAACGGTACCGACGCATCGAGTGTCAACATGGTTTGACACTAAGGTCGATTGCCGACCTCAGGCAAGGGCCTTTCTGAGGCTCAGGCGGACCGCGGCGCCTCGGCTGCGGTCAGGGCGTCGAACTCCGCGAGGATCGCCGCGGCGACGCGCTCGGGCGCTTCCTCGTGCGCGAGGTGGCCGAGGCCGCGCATCAGCTCGACGCGGGCATCGGGCAGGCGGTCGCGCACCGCGAAGGCGGTGTCGGGCGCGATCGCCTTGTCGTCGGAGCCGACGACGAGCAGCGTGCGGACACCGAGCCGCGGCAGCGCGCGGTCGAGGGCGTCGAGGTTCCAGTTCGCCATCATGCCGAGCGCTCCGGCGACGTGGGCGGGCTTCCGGAACAGGCGGCGATAGAGGTCGAGTCCGACGGGGTCGAGACGCGAGCCGGTGCCCTGGATCAGCCGCTGCACCGCGGCGCGGTCCGCCGTCCAGGCGAAGATCTTCGGCGTCATCCGGTTCAGGAACAGCATCCGCGCCATGCTTGGGAACAGGATCGAGGCAAGACCTGGGAACGGCTTGAGGGCGCCGTTCAGTGCCACCAGAAGCCTCGGCGACAGCCGCGCGTCGAGGCAGGTCCGGGCCAGGATCGCGGCGCCCGCCGAATGGCCGACCGCCACGACCGGCCTCACGCCGAGCTGCGTCGTCAGGTCGGCCAGGGCGGACGCCATGCCGGGAAGCGACAGGCGCCCGGCCGGCAGCGGATCGGTGAAGCCGTGGCCGGGCAGGTCCGGCGCGATCACGCGGAAGCGCCCGGCCAAGGCCGGCATCAGCCCGCGCCAGGAATGCGTCGCCGCGCCCGTCCCGTGGACGAGGAGCAGCACGGGGGCGTCGGCCGGCCCCATCGCCTGCACGTGCCAGCGCAGGCCGGAAGCCTCGACGAAGCGGCTGGCGTCGCGATGCGGCCAGTCGCGCCCGTCGCGCTCCCAGTCCGGGCGGTCCTCGGACATGCGTGTCATGGTTTCCTGAAGGACCTGGTTTCCTGAAGGACCTGCCGATGCGAGCCGTCACGCCGCCGCGCCCGCCGCCCGCACCGCGGCGCTGAGCTTGCGGGCGTCGGCCTGCGGCAACGGGAGATAGCGGGCGCCCATCGCCTCGGCCAGGGCGCGCGCCGAATCCTGCGGGCGCGGCGCGGTGTCGATCAGGATCGCGGAGAACGCCGCCGCGCGGAAGCGCCGGGCCGCGGCGAGCGCGTCCTCGGCGGCGCGCGGCCGGCCCGGTGCGCCGGCGCGGTCGACGTTGGCGCGCCCGTCGGTGAGCAGCACGACGACCGGGGTGCCGCCGCCGCGGCGGACGGCGAGCGCCACGTCGGCCGCCGCATCGAGCCCCGCGGCCAGCGGCGTGCCGCCGCCGCCGGGCAGCTCGGCGAGCCCGCGCTTGGCCCGCACCAGCGAGCGGGTCGGCGGCAGCACGAGCTCGGCCGCCCGGCCGCGGAAGGCGACGAGCGCCACCCGGTCGCGGCGGACATAGGCCTCGGCCAGCAGCAGCTCGACCGCCCCCTTCGCCTCGGCGAGCCGCTCGATCGCCGCCGAGCCGGAGGCGTCGACCGCGAAGATCGTCGTGCTCTCGGTCCGCTGGCGAAAGCGCGTGATCCGAAAATCCTCCGGCCGCACCAGGATCGCCCGGGCGTCGCCCGCTTCGGCCTCGGATCGCCGGAGGGCCTGCCACGGGGCGGCGGCGCGCAGGGTCGCGAGCAGCGCCAGGCGCCCGCGGCGCGGGTCGCCGGCGCGCGCGCCGATCGGCCGGCCCTGCCGCGCGGCGGAGGCGGCGGCCCCGGCCCTTCCCGCCTTGCCGCCGCGCGCCGGCGCCTGCCCGGCGGCCAACGCCGCGAGCAGGCCGGGCGGGATCGCCGCGCGTGCCGCCGCGAGCACGACGTCGTCGAGATTCGGCGATTCGGCCTGCTGCTCCGAGCCCGCCGCGTCCCCGTCGGGCTCCGGCGGGTTCTCCTGCTGCGGCGATCCGCGATCGTCGGGGGGCGGTTCGGAGGCTTCGGCGGGTTGCTCGGGAACCGGCATCCGCGTCGCCCGCGGGCCGAGCACGAGGGCTGCTGCCTCGACGAGATCTCGTTCCGCGAGCCCATCCCGTCCGTCGCGGGCGGCGATCAGCCGGGCGATCCGCACGGCGAGCAACGGCCCGCGCAGGGACGTCACGCCGAGGGCATCCGCGGCAGCGCAGAGCGCGGGGATGGCGTCGGACGCGTCGTCCGGTTCAGGCGTGGGTCTGGAGCGGTCGCGAGCGGTCGCGCCTCTCCCCACCTCCTCGTCCCTGCCGAAGAGCCCGCGCGCCTTCCCTCCCCCCGACGGATCTCGGGCCTGCCCGAGATCCGCACCCTGTCTGCCCAAGTCGGGCAGGCCCGACTTGGGTGCGGGGGAGGGTGAGCCTCGCGTGAGCGAGGGTCGGGAGAGGGGAGCGCCGGATCCGGCATCGTCGCTCCCCTCTCCCGACCCGCTTCGCGGGCCACCCTCCCCCGCAGAGGGGGGAGGGAAAAGCGGTTCCTTCGATCGCCGTTCGGGGTGTGCGGATGCGAACGTCGCCTGCGAAGCAGGATGGCGTTCTGCGGAACGCGCCCTTTGCGGCCCTCGAAGCCCCGTCCCGTCATGCCCGGGCGGAGCATCCTCGATCTCCCGCAGCCCGAAGGCGCGCAGATCCACGTCGAAGGCGAGGCGCTCGGTGAGCGCGCTCGGCGGCGCCTCGTCGTCGAGCCCCTCGTCGAGCAGCACCAGGCCGAAGCGGGCGGGCCGCGTCTCGCAGAAACCGTCGCGCGCGACCGTGATCGTGCCGGTGTCGAGCGCCGCGACGAGACGAGCCGCCGTGCCGGGAGACAGGCGCTCGGCCATCGGCACGACGACGAGGCCGCCGTCGGCCTCGGCCAGGAGGCCCGCCTGGGCCATCGGCCGGCCGGCCGACAGGGTCGCGGCGAGGTCGAGGCCGCCGAGCAGGCGGTCGTCGCCGATGCCGGGCGGGCAGCGCCGGACGGGGGTGCCGGGCGCGAGGCGGTCCGTCAGGTGCCGCAGCCACGCCTCGCGGACCGGGCCCGTCCCGGCGCGCAGGCGGATGCCGACGCAGGTCTGCGGATCGGCCGCCAGCAGCGAAGCGGCGCGGAGCGCCTCGGCCCAGCGGCCCTCGCCGGGCGCGAGCGTCACGCCAGCACGTCGGCGACCGCCCGCGCCACGCGGGCGGTGGAGCCGGCCTCGTCGAGCGGGTTGCGGCGCAGGCGATGGCGCAGTGCCGCCGGCGCGATCCGGCGGACATGGTCGATGGTCACGTCGTCCGCGCCGTCGAGCGCTGCCAGCGCGCGGGCGGTGCGCATCAGGGTGAGCTCGCCGCGCAGGCCGTCGGTGCCGAGCGCCACGCAGAGCCTCGCGCAGGCCTCCAGCACCGCGTCGGGGATCGTCACGGCACTCAGCCGTTCGCGGGCGAGCGTGATCTGCTTGGCCTGCGCCCGCTCGGCTTTGGCGTAGGTGGCGCAGAACGCTTCCGGGTCGCGCTCGTAGGCGTCGCGGCGGCGGACCACGTCGATGCGGGTCGCGATGTCGGTGGGCGTCGCCACCTCGACCGCGAGGCCGAACCGGTCGAGGAGCTGCGGCCGTAGCTCGCCCTCCTCCGGGTTGCCGGAGCCGACGAGCACGAAGCGCGCCGGGTGCCGGATCGACAGGCCCTCGCGCTCGACGGTGTTGACCCCGGAGGCCGCCACGTCGAGCAGCAGGTCGACGAGGTGGTCCTCCAGCAGGTTGACCTCGTCGATGTACAGGAAGCCGCGGTTGGCCCGCGCCAGCAGCCCAGGCTCGAACGCCTTCTCGCCGAGCGCCAGCGCCCGCTGCAGGTCGAGCGCGCCGACCACCCGGTCCTCGGTGGCTCCGAGCGGCAGGTCGACCACCGGCACCGGCACGAGCGCGCTCTTGCGCTCCGCCTGGCCACGGCAATGCGGGCACGATTCGGCGGGTGCGGCCGGATCGCAGGCATAGGGGCAGCCGACGACCGCGCGCATCCGCGGCAGCAGACCGGCCAGCGCCCGGATCGCGGTGGACTTGCCGGTGCCGCGATCCCCGAACACCAGCACGCCCCCCACCGACGGATCGACCGCCGCGATCAGCAGCGCCCGACGCATCTCGTCCTGGGCGACGATGGCGGTGAAGGGGAAGGTGGTCACGCGCGGGGGCACTCGCGATTGCGAAGAGGTTGTCACGCCGATCCGTGGCTGGGGAGGTTCGGCGCGATCGGCGCGATCGAGAATGGCACCCTGGCCTTCGAAACGCACGGGCAGTTCCCTTCTTCCGATGCGACTCGTCAGGGCCGCACGCTATGCAGGGTCAGGCGCGGGTCCCCTCTCCCCATGGAAGAGGGGGCCCCGCGGTGCTTCGGACGCACCATCCGGCGCCGTCACGCAGAGGCGTCGGAATTCGGTAGGGCCCGAGGACGCGGAGAAACTCGCCGCACGGATTGTCGGCGGCGTGTCCCCTACTCCGCCGCCACCCGCTCCAGCCCGATCCGCCCCCAGATCGCGGCCAGCGCCCCGACGAGGTGGTCGAGGTCGGCGTCCGTGTGAAGGGGCGACGGGGTGATGCGCAGTCGCTCGGTGCCGCGGGCGACGGTCGGGTAGTTGATAGGCGGCACGTAGATGCCGAACTCGTCGAGCAGGGTGTCGGCGCCCAAGTCCGCCAAGGGCATGCCGAAGGCCGCTAAAGCCTCCGAGGCAGCCCCTAAGGCACGCGGTCGGAAGAAGGCCACCGAGACGGCCTGAGGCCGCTTAGCGCCTCGTTCCGGCACACCGCGGCACCTGTCGCGGTGACGGGCCTCTAACCAAGTGCC